>JAQULH010000001.1 GCA_029004215.1 Patescibacteria group bacterium
ATTTGTTGTTCATTATGCCGTATCCGTTCCAAGACATTGAGCCTAAATGGCAGGAGTGGTGGGAAAAGCAGGGTGTTTACCACGCCAAAGACCCGGGCGAGACTGACAAGGCGAAGTTTTATGGCCTGATTGAGTTCCCTTATCCTTCCGGAGAAGGTCTGCACGTTGGCCACCCCCGTTCCTACACTGCCATCGACATTGTGACTCGCAAGCGCCGCATGGAAGGCAAGAATGTTTTGTATCCCATTGGCTGGGATGCTTTTGGTTTGCCCACGGAAAACTTTGCCATCAAGACAAAACAGCCGCCGGCCAAAGTCACTGCCAAGAACATTGCCAATTTTACGCGCCAGATAAAGATGCTCGGAGTCGGTTTTGATTGGTCGCGCGAGATAAACACGACTGACCAAAATTATTACCGTTGGACGCAATGGATGTTCATCAAGTTTTTTGATGCTTGGTTTGATGAGAAGATGCAAAAGGCACGGCCTATCAATGAGTTGATCATACCCAAGGAGGTCGAAGAGCAGGGTGAATTAGCCGTCCGCGCTTACCGCGACGAACGTCGCTTGGCTTTCAAGCAGAAGACAGAGATTAACTGGTGCCCCAAAGATAAAATCGGACTAGCCAACGAGGAAGCTGTAGGCGGCATTTGCGACCGCTGCGGCGGACCGGTTGAAAAACGCGAAAAAGAACAATGGATGTTGCGCATCACTTCATACGCGCAGCGTCTTATCGATGAATTGGACCAGGTCGACTACTTGGATAAGATCAAAACCTCGCAAGTTAATTGGATCGGCCGTTCCGAAGGCGCACTCATCCGTTTTGTCATTTCGACCCCTTCTGTCATTGCGAGAAGCAGCAGCGACGAAGCAATCTCCGGAGATTGCCGCGCTCCGTCGAACTCCGCTCGCAATGACAATGTTGTTGAAGTCTTCACGACCCGTCCCGACACTTTGTTTGGTGCGACTTACATGGTTTTGGCACCCGAACATCCGCTGGTCATGCAATGGCTGGAAGATAAGACCATCAAAAACGCCAAGGACGTCAAAGCCTACCAAGTTAAAGCCAAGAAAAAGTCTGATCTTGAACGCCAAGAGAATAAAGATAAGACGGGTGTTGAGCTCGAAGGCATTAAAGCCATCAATCCTGCGACAAAAAAGGAAATCCCGATCTGGATTGCTGATTATGTTCTCTCTGGCTATGGCACAGGAGCAATCATGGCTGTTCCCGCTCACGATGAACGAGACTTTGAGTTTGCGAAGAAGTTTAAATTGCCAATAATCAAAGTCATCCAACCGCCTAAGCTGGACAGTTTTGCCGGTATTTCAATCTCAACTAAAGGTAAGCTGGATGACATCCGCGTCGAATCCGAATGTTGGACGGGCGATGGCACAATGGTCAACTCCGAATTTTTGGACGGCCTAGAAACATCAAGAGCGACTGAAAAAATGATTGCTTGGTTAGAAAAAGAAAAAATCGGTGAGAAAAAAGTCACTTACAAACTTCGCGACTGGGTTTTTTCGCGCCAGCGTTATTGGGGTGAGCCAATTCCCATGGTGCACTGCGAACATTGCGGTTGGGTGCCCTTGGATGAGTCTGAATTGCCTTTGCTTTTGCCGGACGTCAAAAATTATGAGCCGACTGACACAGGCGAATCGCCGCTGGCCAGCATAAAATCATTCGTAAGCGTCAAATGCCCCATTTGCAAGGCCCAGGCGCGGCGCGAGACAGACACCATGCCCAACTGGGCAGGTTCATCTTGGTATTTCCTGCGTTATTGCGATCCAAATAATGACCAGGCTTTTGCCTCTGACATCAAGCTTAAGTATTGGATGCCGGTTAATCTCTACAATGGCGGCATGGAACACACCACGCTGCATCTTTTGTATTCGCGCTTCTGGTACAAAGTCCTTTTTGATTTGGGCCATGTCCCATCTTCTTGCGGCAACGAGCCATACAGCGTCCGCCGCTCGCATGCCATGATTTTGGGCGAGGGTGGAGTCAAAATGTCCAAGTCAAAAGGCAATGTAGTCAACCCGGATGAAATCGTCGAACAGTATGGCGCTGATGTTTTCCGCACTTACGAGATGTTTATCGGGCCTTATGACATGGATGCGCCATGGAGCACGCGCGACATACAAGGCGTCCGCCGCTTTTTGGATAAGGTCTGGCAACTATCCCAATCACAAATCGAAAATTACAAGTTACGGCAGAAAGGTGAGATGCCGACTTTGAGCGTGCCAGGAGTTGACGCTGAAGATACCCAGCCTTATGACTTGGTTTTACATCAAACCATCAAGAAGGTGGGGGAGGATATTGATAACCTGCGCTTTAACACGGCTGTCTCGCAATTGATGATCTTGACCAACGAATTGCAGGGCAAAGGAATGCGCTCACAGGATTTCAGGTCATACTTAAAGCTGATTGCCCCTTTCGCCCCGCATATGGCCGAGGAGCTTTGGCATCAACTGGGCAACAAAACATCAATCCACGTCGAAGTTTGGCCGCAATATAATGAAAGCAAGTTGATCTCAACGGCTGTCACAATCGCAATTCAAGTTAATGGCAAGCTTAGGGGAGAAGTGAAGGTCGCAACTGACGCGGAGGAGAATGTCGTGCGTCAGGCAGCTGAGAAAGAATCAAGCGTGAAAAAGTATCTTGAAGGGCAAAAAGTCAAAAAAGTTATATACGTAAAAAATAAAATTTTAAATTTTATTGTATAATTCAGCATTTTTCGGTTAATTCATATGCGCAAATCCAGCTGTCCACATGTATTTGACAATCGTCAGAAAATTGCGTATTGTGTTATTATTAAAACCACCCACCCTGGATCCCGCAAGGGAGCACGGTGGGTTTTAGGTATATAGAATATGCAAGAACGTGTCGCGATATATATAGACGGAAGCAATTTTTATTTTAAATTGAAGTCCCTGGATTCCAATTTGGCGAATTTACTTAAATTCGATTTTAACGGTTTGTGCAAATACCTCTCAAAAGACAGAAAGATTATTTCAAAGCGTTATTATGTGGGTGTCGTACGAGAGAAACTGGGAGATGCTAAATCCCAACAATTGCGGAAAGACCAACAAAGATTATTTTGGCACCTGAATTCCGCATTCCAAAGTTTTTGCATCAAAAAAGGCAGATTACAACAAAACGATGGAATTTTCCATGAAAAAGGCGTAGACGTGCAATTAGCCGTAGATTTAGTAGTTGGGGCGTATGAAGATTACTATGACACAGCAATCCTTATCTCATCAGATACGGATTTAGTACCAGCTATTAGAAAAGTGAGGGAGATGGGCAAGAAGATTGAATATATCGGTTTTTCTCACCAGCCTTCTTTCGGAATGATTAAACATGCTGATTCGGTAAAATTGTTAGGTAAAGACGACCTTGAACCTTTTGAGTTTAAAGGTACAATGATTTAACCTTACATAAAGTACATATGAACCAACCAATCATCGCCGATATCGGCATCATCGGAGCAGGGCCGGCCGGCTACAGCGCCGCAGTTTATGCGGCGCGGGCTGGTTACAGCACGGTCCTGTGGGCAGGACCTGAGCCGGGCGGCCAGCTCATGACCACTAATACGGTCGATAACTTCTTGGGATTTCCTGAAGGCATCATGGGACCGGAGCTGATGGAGCTTTGTCGTAAGCAGACAGAACGTCTGGGCGCCAAAATCATCCAAGACATCGTGACAGCCATCGAACCGCAGGACGGTCAGTTTGTTCTCAAGGCTGACAAGCAACCGGGTAAGGTCAGGGCGGTTATCATCGCGACAGGTGCGGTTTCCAGATGGCTCGGCATTGAGTCCGAAACAAAGTTTCGCGGTAGAGGCATCTCGTCTTGCGCCACTTGCGATGGGTTTTTCTTCAAAGGTAAGAAAGTGTTTGTCATTGGCGCAGGCGATGTGGCTATGGAAGACACAAACACCCTTACGCAATATGCGGAATCAGTTACGGTCCTTGTCCGTGGCGAAGAAAGTAAGATGAAAGCCAGCAAGATCATGTATGAGCGCGCCAAAAATCATCCCAAAGTTAAGTTCATGTTTAATACGGAAGTTGACGAATTTTTGGGAGACGCGATGTTAAAGTCAGTGCGCGTTAAAAATAACGTGACAGGCGAGAAACAGGAATTGCCGGTTGATGGAGTCTTCATCGCCATTGGCCACAAGCCAAACACAGAACCATTTTGCAAGTTAGTGGCTTGCGATGAAGGCGGTTACATCAAGACTAACGGCACTCAGACATCTGTGCCCGGTATTTTCGCGGCCGGTGACGTGGCTGACAAGGTCTACCGCCAAGCTATCACCTCAGCTGGCACTGGTTGTATGGCTGCCTTGGATGCGAAGAAGTGGTTGGAACAACATAAATGATTGTCATCTTGAGCGTAGTGAGTTAGATGAACGAAGTCGAAAGATCCGGACCGTATCAATGATATGAAGGATTTACCGAAATCGGAAGTTTATGAGCAAGAATTTGAATACATGCCTTGGGGTATTTTGATTGAAAAAGTTTTAGCGATAATTCAAAAAGAAGCCACAGAAAACGGGAGAGTGCTTGATTTAATGTGCGGTCCCGGCTATTTGCTTGGCGAGATTGCAAAAAGGAGGGACGATCTTACTTTGGAAGGGATTGATATTTGTGGAGAATTCATTAATTTTGCGCAAAACAAATATCCTAATATTTCTTTTCAAGAAGCAGATGTTTTGTCTTGGAAACCAACAAATAAATATGATGTTATCTTGTGCACCGGCGGGATACACCATTTGCCTTATGACAAACAAGAATTGTTTTTAGAAAAACTGCCTGCGACTTTGAATCCAAACGGTTTTGTAGTTTTTGCTGATCCGTATGTAGATGATTATTCAAATGAATCCGAAAGAAAACAGGCGGCCGCTAAATTGGGATATGAGTATATGTTGGCAACTATCAAAAACGGCGCTCCTGATGATGTTACAAAAGCGACCATTGATATTCTTTATAATGACGTAATGGGGTTTGAATATAAGACATCATTAAAAAAATTGGAGCCGGTTTTCAGGAAGCTGTTTCCACAGCTTGAGATAGAGAAGACTTGGCCAGAATCTGATTCTGAATTTGGAGATTATTATATTATCGGTAAAGGTGAGAAAAAATTGTCCTAAATTCAGGGTGTCCTTATTTTTTTTACATTGTTTGACTCGATGATAGCTTGTCATGTAAATATCAAAGGTACCTTTCACCAGGAGATATCTGCATGTGCGGAATTGTTTGTTATACGGGAACCGAAGACGCCAGGTCTATCCTACTGCAAGGGCTGAAGACTCTTGAATACCGCGGCTACGATTCGGCCGGGATTGGTCTAGTCAGACCCAAAGAACCGCTGATTCAGCTCGTGCGCGAGGTCGGAGAGGTGCAGAAACTCGTAGATAAGATTGCGCTCGACGGAACAAAGCCGGCCACCTGCGGGATCGGTCATACGCGATGGGCATCGCACGGCAAACCGTCCCAGGAGAACGCTCATCCGCATCAGGATTGCGAGGGCAAGGTCATCGTTGTGCATAACGGCGACCTGGAAGGGCATTTGACGCTCAAGAGGGAACTCACGGCGCGCGGACATGCCTTCCATTCCGAGACCGACACGGAAGTGATTGCTCACCTGCTCGAAGAAGAGAGGCGCAAGGGCTTGGAACCGATCGAGGCCATCCATGCGGCGTTGAGTATCATCCGGGGCACTTATGCCCTCGGCGTCATCTTCGCCGATTACCCGGAATACATCTATCTCGCCAAACTGTCCGGCAGCCTCATCATTGGTAAGGCGAGTCATGGGACGCTGGCGGTCTCCGATGCGCCGGCCATCCTGCCTTACACGCAGGATGTGATTCGTCTGCGCGACTATGACGTCGCGGTGCTTCGGCCGGAAGGCTACGAGATAGTGGCGCCGAACGCGGAAGTTCTCTCCAGGAGGACCGAGAGGCTCGAAGGATCAGTCGAGGATCTGCAGATGGACGGCCATCCGCACTTCATGCGCAAGGAGCTGTTCACGCAGCCGAGTTGCTTCGCCGAGCTGATGCGCGGCCGTCTCGATCCTGACGCCGGCACCACGGTTCTCGGCGGGATCCGTACGGTCGGACAGAAACTGAAAGAGGCTGACCAACTGATCTTGACCGGTTGCGGGAGCGCTTACTATGCCGGGCTGATCGGCAGACGGTTCTTCGAGAGGTTCGCTGGCATTCCGACGCAGGTCATCCTTGCCAATCAGCTACCTTTCGACGAGACGCCTATCACGCCCAAGACGGTGGTCATCTCGATCACTCAATCCGGCGTCACGGCTGACACGGTCGAAGCGCAACGCGAAGCCAAACGGCGCGGAGCAACGACGCTTGGTGTCGTTAATGCCGTGGGCACGACGATTCCCAGCGAGAACGAGGGCGGAGTCTATCTGCGCGTGGGTACGGAGTCCGGCGTCGCATCCACCAAGGCTTTCACGGCCCAGGCTGTGGCTCTGGCCATGGTCGCTCTTTCCATGGGGCGCATGCGCGGCATGTCATTGGTGGCCGGCCAAGAGGTCGTGGAAACCCTCAAGCGGCTGTCGAGAGATGCGGAAAGGATGATCGGCGTCTCGAACGAGATGTCGGAAATCGCCGCTCGCTACTCGAATGCCGCCAGCATGTACTATCTGGGTGCCGGAGCCTTCCTGCCCACCGTGCTTGAAGGTGCGCTCAAGCTCAAGGAGATCGCCTACATCCATGCCGAGGCCTACGCTTCCGGAGAGATGAAGCACGGGCCGCTAGCGCTGATCGACAAGGGCTTCCCGGTCGTCGTCCTCGCCCCGCAAGACGCCACCTGGAACCAGACGTTAAGCGCGCTGGCCAAACTCAATGCCGTCGGGGCACGGGTCCTGCTGCTCACCGACTCCGACAACCGCGACATTGGCGTGATGGCAACTGACCAAGTGATCATGCCGCCCATGCCTAAGCTGACCGCACCGATCCTTTGGACTATCCTGCTGCAACGCTTCGCCTACGAAGCGGCTGTGGCCAAGAAACTCAACCCGGACAGGCCTCGCCATCTCGCGAAGACCATCACGGTCCGTTAACCCTCGAATAATCGGGGGATTTTTTTATTTCTAGTCAGTCAGCTTCCACATCTCAGCAAAGACGGGAATCTCATTTAGGCCATTATTTGTAGTGGTTTGAATGGGATTTTTAGTTCACATCCTGCTCCAGAGTGCATTGAATATCATCTTGAACATCGTGGCAAAAGATTGGCTCGTGACCACGGTACCGAAGATAGGTTGATCGTGGGCAACGAAACCCACACTATCGTTCCAGACCAGAATATCCAGGGCCGCCTCACCTTCGTCGGCTCTCAAGAGCTTGTTTTCATACAAGCCTTTCAGTATTTCTTTGGTCAGGGGCACAGCCTTAAGTCCGGAAGGCCGCGTAAGGATGTCGTGATATATGATATTGCGTTTCTTGATTTCTTTTTGGTACCACACGAAGAAACCGCCGTATATCTCCTGCATCCGCGCAGTGGAACCGATGCCGAAAACCTCCGACGCTTCGAGTGAAAGCCTGTAGATCTGTTTGACCTCCTCAATGCCATCGAAATATTGGATGCGAGGTTTGTTCTTGTTGGTTACGTAAAGGCCACGCAAGTCCGGCAGGATATTTTGGATACTCTCCTCTTTGCGTTTGATGGTCTCGAGAAGCGCCTGGGGATCTCGGGCAGCATAGAGCTGACGTTTGTTCTTGGTTTTCTGCGGCACGATCAGGCCCAGGGCCAACAAAGAATCCAGAATTCCGTAGCAGTGAGGCCGTTGGATGCCTGTGCCCTTGGCTACTTGAGAAGGGGAGGAAAACCCGTTCTTTAGCAAAAAAAGATATACGTTAGCCTCGGTTTTAGACAAACCAAGAGTGTTTAATTCATCAATTATGGGCATATTGATACGTTCAGAGTGTACCATTTTTTTGGCTAATTGTCAATATTATCTCAAAAAGTACGTAAAATAAGGCCTATAATCATTAACAAACGACCATTTATAAGGTATCATGTCCCGTTACGATAAAAACGTAACAGAGCATATCGGCCCTTCACAACCGAACAACAAGTCATCAAACCGAAATAGCGAGGAGGCGAACATGGTCAAGATTTGGGCAGCGTATTGTTCCGATGAGGAGATAGAAGCCATTATCCGTGGTTTGGTCGGTAAACGGTTCGATGCGGATGGCCGAGTGAACTTCGTGCAAGATCCGCGTGACGCCGATCTTGCTCTGGTCCATGGCGATTATTATCGTCATCAGAGCTGTTTCACCCTTACCAAGGATCTGTTCGGCCTGGCGTTGACCACGCAGCAGAAAGGCAAAATCCAACTGGGCATCAGGGACCGGCGTGTGGAAGATGCGCGCATACAGAAAGCGTTCACCTATTTGCGTGAGCAGTTCCTGGCCATGGGCGTATCCGTCGAACAGCTGCGCGATTGCTGGGAGGAGGATTTTGCCTTTTGCCGTTGGTTGGATTGCGATAACGAACTAGGTTATTTTCCTGGCGAGTACCCCAACAATGATTGCGGTTGGAAACCGATCCAACTCATCCGTGATCAATGCTCTGAAGCCCGTCGAAAGACGAAAATCGGCTTGATCAGATGGGATGAGGAAGGTCGCACGGCAGTCAATAAGAGCGTGCGGCAGTTCCTGCTGGGATTCTTCGACTGCATTCCGTTGCCTGACGGCACGATATCGGGTGATCGGAAGCTTGGCTTCTGTTCGCCCGAAGGTTGTCGGCTGGGTTTATGCGACGAAGCCTTTTGGCAGAATCTGTATGAGGGTAAATGCGTGTGCCGAGATGAAATCGACGAATTTTTTCTCGGCCAGCGACAAGGCGCTTTCCATTCCTTGCTTCAGCACCTTGAATACTTCATCAATACGGTTTTGCCCCAGCAAAAGCCGGATGATGACCAGATTCGGGACGAGTTCATGGCGATTCTGAAGGCCTGATTCGCCACATAGCCTCTGACCTGAGCAAGTCGCTAAACTGCTCGTTTTTTGTTAAAATGTCCGCATGAAAGCCAAAAACCAATTTGTAAAGATCATTTTCTACATTGCAATTGCCTTGTTCTTGCGATTTGTTCTAATTGATCGCGTGCTGGAGGCATACGGCCAATGGTGGATTCAGGCTTTGACCATTGCCGTTATCTTTATTGTGGGCATGGTTTTTATTTTTCGTGGAACAGCCAATGTCATTGAAGAAACAACGGATGTCTTAAAAGATCGCACCGGCTTGGCCGGAGGTTTCTTGCAGTCATTTGGCACAGCTTTCCCGGACATGATTATCGGCGTCATGGCCGCCATCTTATCCTTGCAAGTCAGGGAAACGGATTATGTGCGCGCCATCAACTTGGCTATTATCGCGGCTTCAGCGACTTTTGGGTCCAATATCTATAATATTTTTCACGCAGTCTGGTGCATCTACCGGCAGAATCTGGCCGACATAAAAAATAAGGCAGTGCTCATGTTCCCGCCGTTTAAGTTCGGTGGGCGTTTGAGGCCGCTCAAAGAACATAAAGTCAAACCATCGATCAGGGAGATGGATGGCGCCATCCGCGTACTAACGGCGCTGACGTTGCTCACGGCTTTTGTGGCCATGAGCATGGTGATTTTTGGGCGAGTAGCTGATTTAAGTGAAGGATTTGCAGGGGATCTTTACCAACTTATCCGGCCGGTCGGGATTGTCCTTTTTGTCCTTTGCATTGGTGTTTTGTTTTATTTCCGCAAAAGCGAAAAGCCGGAGTCACCGGTTGAGGAAATCTCTGTCGAAGAAAGATATTATGCCAGCCGCAGGACAGTGCGCATTTGGTTTGATTTGATCTTATCCGGCATAGCCATCCTTTTTGCAGCTGAAAGCATGGTCAAATCCATGGAGGTTTTCTCGCATTTGACGCATATCCCGTTTGTCATCACCGGCATTATGGCCGGCATTATCGGTTGTTTGGGCGAGATGATTGTTGTCCATAACTTTTCAATCAATCCCAAAGGCCGTATAGGTGATGCTGTGGTCGGAGTCGCCATGGATAATATCGTAACCACGCTCGGTGCTTCGCTCGTGGCCATCATGGGCGGCATCTTCTTGGGCGGCAATTCCCTAATCTTGATTTTTATCATCATCCTGACCGGCAATACTCTGCTAATAGAGCAGATTTCCAAGTTGAAGAACAAGCTGATCTAATGTCGGCCGGTAGAGCGGTAAGGCGAACCTTCGGTAGAGATTGGAAGCTTAGAATCAAGCATTCGAACTGTATCGGTCAACCGGTCTTTGTAGTATTCAATTAAAGAGCGGATTGTCCAGTGCCCGTAAATATCATCCGGTGGGCGTTTAGGGTCCGCGCCAAAGCTTTTAAGGTCTGGGATAGAGTTTTTAGGGAACTGGCTTTTAACAGCCAATGACCAGTAGCCAGAAACTTCATCGAGGAAGGCTTGAACATCTTCAATGATTAAGGTGCCTTGTTTGAACCGTTTGGCCCATCTAATCTGTTTAGCCTCTTCCTCTTCGCTTGTATACTCTTGTTTGCCGACATCATCCAAAAATTTCAAAAATTTTTCGTTTTCACAAAGTTCTTTCATGAAATCTGACCAAGCTTTATCCCATGCTTCTTGTTGCTTACTTTTTACATGTAACCCATCATCCTCTAAGCCGTAGACAAGATGATTATCCAGAATGACGAATCTTGCAGCGGCTGATTTTACGTCGAAAGCCAGTCTTGTAAAAGAGGGCTGGGTAAATGGCATTTGAGTGATCCTTTCAAGGAAAGCGCCTTCTTTAGATGCAACATTGTATGTCAGGATATCTTTTCCTGATGGGGACATTTTCGTTTCCGTGTTGGAGATTGACCGTTGATTTTCCTTAATGCCATATCCTTGGCTAATGCCAGCGATGTTCCTGTCAGGGAGTTCAAATTGCTCATCCTTGGATATGACATATTGAGAGATGTGGCTAGCGAGATAGCGGCCGTAGTCCTGTAATTCCATCAGGCTTTTTATGGTCTGCCCTTTTTCGGTCGGCAGATTTTCGAACGGATTTTTTGGGCCCTCAAAACTCATAGTGAGCATATTGTAACAAATGGGTAAAAAAATAGCCCGTCAGGGTGACGCGGCGAGTTGCTTGAGGTAGGTGCGGTTGTGGCGAGCTAGAGGCCCTTTGCCCTGGGGGTCGAACAGGTGGTAGGCCAGGCAGAGCCATTCTTCGAGAGCGGTCGCGGGTGGGATCCCGTAGTCGAGGCTGGCCAGTTGCACGCTGATGCCATAGCCCAACTTGAAGCTGACCCAGTAGCGCCGCGCGTGTTGCCGGTGCGTGACTACCGTGATGTCGACCGGAAGCTCCACTTGTTCACCCAGGATATCCATTGTCATGCGCTGGTGCAGGGCCTGTAGTCCGTACTTGATGCTCTCGAATGTATCGACCGACTTATCCTCGACCAGGATACAGTCTGGATTGACGCCGCGGCTGATGAGCCAGTCGCGCATAAGATGGCTGGCCGGCTTGGTCTGCACGAACGGCGAGTAGGAGAGGCCGCCGGTGACCAGGATCATCCTGTAGGCGTCAGACTTCCAAAGACAAAGCCCATGGAACAATCTGAGCAGCGTGTCCTGGGGGGACAGTTTGTCCGTTGGTTCGATGCCGCAACTTGGAATGAACAAAACTTCGACTGCCATTTGTCACCTCCATCATCCGAAGTCGTCTTGGCTGCGACGATAAGCCAAGAATGGGATCTTGTCAAGATCCTACAGCGGCTAAATTTTTTTTTGCACTAACCCTTGACGGGAGGGCTTATTTATGATATTTAAACTTTGGATTTCCAGGAAAGAAGGGAGCATTCATTATGAACTTGCTGGGCATCATCATGCAGGACAATCGGCGGGAAATGAAATTCACAGTCTTGCGCCGCAAGCTTCCTTGGACATGGGGAGAGATAGGCCTGCTTTGCAACGGGATCTTTAACGAGGTCTACGAGCATCCCAATCATCCGGGAGTCGTCATCATGTACGGGGAGCACTCTCAAGAGAAGATTGCTGAGATTCTCAGCGGCGACTTCGGCGAATACGAGGTCGTCCAGGGGTATGACAACCCCAAACTTCCCTTTAGACCCGCGTTCTGAGTTCAGCGCGTACATTCTCAGGAGGCGTGTCATGTCAGAGGAAAACAAATACCCAAGAGCCGTTGGCACGAGTGCCGTCGTGACTGAAAAGCAATGGAACCAGGCAGCACCTTTCGGGCATTGCCCAGCTTGCGGAAGCGTCGGGATCGAAGAGCTGAATATCCCCGGAGATCCGGAGATCTGCTTCTACTGTCCTGATGAAGGCTGCAAGACCATACAGAACGGTCGAAGCGAGCCAGCCCGCACGAAGTGGAACAACGAGAAAACCGAAGAGCTCTTGGAAAAAGAAGCGCAAGGGGAAACCTGGAACGTGATTCACTTTCCGGGCCAGGATGTCTCTGATATCTGCCCTGACTGAGCCCAGCTCACCCATCGTTCCTCTCAATCTTCTTCCGTCAATTCCGTAGGGTTCGTCCTGCGGTTTTTTTTATTTTTTGACGCATTCGTACGAGACAAATAGCGGTCCGACTGCTTTTTTCTCATATGAGCAGTATTTTTCGATGCTTCTTTCAAACTCTTCTTCTTTGTGGAAATATACTTCCGTCTTTACGCCAATTCCGGATGCTAAAACTACCTCGCCTCTGATATAGCCAGTTCTTTTTTCATCAAGAGAGTTCGCTGGGTCGCTCATCATCATTTTTTCTGTCTTATCATTAAAATCAATAATAATCAGCTTGCCGCCTAATTTAATTTTCTTGAAACAGGTTTCAATCGCTTGATCCAAATCAGCCACTGTATGCAATACCATTGAACAAATGCCTAAATCAAATGATTCGTCAGGTACAGGCAGATCATTGGGCAAACTCCCGTGCTGTAAAGTGATATTTGGATGCGAGGATGTGCGGTGGATGTATTCAAAAAAGTCATCGGCAATATCCACCCCGTAATATTCATGACTTGTCTGCAGATATTTTAAAATTGTTCCCCAACCACAGCCAATATCCAGAATTTTGATTTTAGGAGGGAGGCCAAAGAGTATTTGCTGGAGATGCGGTTCAAGATATTTAACCCTATAGAAATCTTTACCGGACTCATAATTCCTTATCCAAGCCTGAACGTATTCATGGTCGTACATAGTCTTTCTTGAACGTTGGGGGTTTATTTTTTTAATACCTTATTAAGTTCTTCTGAATTTTTAAAAAATAGTATTTTTGATTTTGTTTTATGCCCTTCTTTAATAAACTCTCTTATTGTATGCCCTGTTATGCCCCCGCTTCCTTCTAGGACATATATATTTTTTGACATCCCACTCATTATTGTAACTTCGTACATCGTACCTACCTTCCCGCTGATAACTATTGCCATGTCAACCTTTGAGCACATGTCTAAAGACCTTAGATAATTATCAATGACTGACAATTTTTTACTAAAATATTTTTTTTGAAAGATGATGTCTGTATATTCTGACAAATCAGCGTCATGAAATCGGGAATGATCTGTCATGGACCTGCCGGTGGCATACGAGATTACTTTTCCGCCTGCTTTGATCGCTGACAGAGCCACAATATGAGGGTAGCCGTTTGTGCCGCCGGTTACTATGGTATGTTTATTTATAGCGATTAGTCTACCGATTTCTTTAGCCTTTTTAATAATTTGAGGATTATCGGTTTTAGTTGTTCCAATAATAGCAATTTTCATATATGCACATCTTGCCATTTAGCTTAAAAAATGTATAGAATGGATCAGGTGCGAAGCGGCGTGAGCCTCACTGGTTTAAGTGAGGTTTTATGTTACGCCTCTCTCAGATTTTCAATATAAACCGCGCGGCTTTGGGCATGGTTGCCTGTCTTTTAGGCGTGACTGTCCATTCGTTTTTTCCTCTTATCACCATTCCGACGCAAATCTGGTGGTTGATGGCAGTCGTGTTATTGGTGATTGGAGTTTTGATGTTTAGGAGCCGCTTGTTTGTATCTTGTTTCTTGTATCTTGGTGTTTGCCTCCTGGGCCTGTTACGTTTTGACGTCGCTGTGCCGCCAAGCATCCAGATAGGAGAAACAAAGACCTACGCTGCCAACGTTCAAAATGTTACAGACAGCCTTTATGGCACTCAGGCGGCCGTCAAAATAGAGGATGAAGGATTCCGAGCATTGCTTACGCTCAAAACCGAAATTCCAATTGGTTCTACGATACGTTTTTCATGCGCGTTAAAACCAGTTATCCAAAAGCCGGACGAGCTGGATCGGCGTTTTGCGTATCGTTTGCACCAAGCGCAGGCGCAATGTACGCCTAAAGAGCTGATGATCCTCGCGCCACCGGCTTGGTGGGATGTGCGGCAAACATTCGCGGATCTTCGAGTTTGGACCAACCGACGTATTATGTCTGTCTTGCCAGGTGAAGAGGGAGCTCTGATCGCGGGTATGCTTTATGGCGAGAGGGGGATGTCTCAAAAATCCAACGATCTTTTCCGCCGCGCGGGGCTAACGCACTTAATTGCCGTCTCGGGCTCAAACATCACCATTGTCGCGTCGATTGTTTTCGCAGTCTTGCTCGGGTTTGGGCTGTGGAGACGCCAGGCATTCTGGATGACGACCATCATCCTCGCCTCATACGTCACATTCACCGGTTTTTCAGCCTCGGTTGCCCGCGCGGCGGTCATGGGTTGGTTGGTTCTGCTGGCGCGACACGTTGGCCGACAGCCGCGGACTTGGCACGTGCTGCTTGTCTCGGCTTTTACGCTCTGTCTGATTGATCCGTGGATGCTGGCCTTTGATGCTGGATTTGCTTTGTCATTCCTGGCAACTATTGGCCTCATGAGTTGGTCACCGATTTTAAACCATCGCTTAAAGTTTTTGCCGGAAATTGGAGGATTGCGCGAAGCAGCTGCCACCACCATCTCCGCCACGCTCATGACAACGCCCTACATGGCTTTTGCTTTTGAGCGCGTGTCGCTGGCCGGCCTGCTAACTAACTTGGTTGCTGTGCCGCTTGTGTCTTGGGCCATGCTGTTCGGCGCTCTGAGCGCTACTTGGGGCCAACTCATCGGATGGCAAGTTATTGCAATGCCATCAGTCGGCGTCGCCAAGATTATTTTTTTGTCGGCCAGCTTGGCAGATTATTTTCCGTGGCTGTCCATCCAAATGCAGAGCATGAATTTTATGTTTCTCGTCGCGACTTATGCACTCCTGCTCTGGATTTGGTTTAAGTTACGCATAAAAAATAAGTTTTCCACAAAAGATTGATAATTTTGTAAAAATAAAATAACAAAATGTCAGATGTTAAACTCCGTGAGACGAAAATAATTGTAGAGACGTTACATTACAACGTTCCTACAATTATTTTGTTCGCTGTCATTAACATCATAAATTGACCATGGACGCTAAACGCCGCACGCTGTAAGTGAGGCTTCACAGCTTCGCACCTCGAAAGCAACAGACTCGGAACGCAAGATTGATCGCACAGCGCGCCAGTATCCGGCAGGACCAATGAGCTAAACGGGCATTGGCCTCTGCCGCTAGTCGGTTCGGCAACTGATTGGCAGACGATGCATTTATAAAGTGCGTTTTACATACATCAAAGATGGGTCCTGGAGGGGATTTTTCATCAAAGATGCCATTTCGTCATGTAGCTAATGACTACAAGGCACAAATGGAGGGGCGTATCAGTCGAGCTAAAAAAGCTAAAGCCGATGTCCAAAATCGGCCTGAGAAAAAATCGTAGTTACAATTGGCAGCGCGATATTCATAAACACGCTGTTGACCATGTTCCAGCCTTTGATTGGCGACAGGAGCGGTCATGTGATTACGGTTCATTGGGTCAGGACTTTTGCCAAAAGTCCGGAGGCGGGCCGTTCCGAGTTTGTTGCCCAAGACTGCTTTGGTCTCCTCTACGACGCGTATTGGAGGGAACCGGAGGCAGTCTCATGGAAAAGAAGCTTGGCACATCGAAAATCAGGTTTTTCACGTTGTTCTGCATGCTGCTGATTGTTGCAAGTTGCGGCAACCTTGGACCGGTCGAGCCGAACCAAGGGGGAGGTATTGCGCCCGTAAGCCACAACTCCAACAGTTCGACCGGCACGCAGGGTTGCACTGTATATGCCGTGCGCTACCCGACCACTGTTGAGGATTTCCAAAAGTTGCTTTACGGCAATCGAGGATTTCTCACCGAGTACAATGGCATCAAGCACCTGGGCCACGACATCATTTATGCCGAGGGCACAGCCATCCACCCCATTGCCTGCGGCAAAATCGTTTATTACGGGCCTGCCAGCGGATATGGGACTCTGGTCATTGTGATCGAGCACAAGCTGGCAGCGGCGCTGACCGTCACGAATGGTGACGGCACGACAACAGCCGTCACGTCTTTTCTTACTATCTACGGTCATCAGCGTAAGACCCAGCAAATGAACGGCGGCAACGCTCTGACCTGGCAGGTCGGGGATTATGTTGGCCCGGATGATGTCATTAGCTACGTGCAGAACGATGTTGCAAACGGCGACGGGCCGGAACATCTGCATTTGGGAGTCAGATTGCAGAGCACAGCTGAAGCCAAGGTTGTTGATCCTTCGGCTTGGTTCCGCGGCAATGACACGGCAGATGGGAAGTACAAGAAGTACTACACCGATCCCGCGACTTTTATTCCCAATTTGCAGACAGCGCTCGAGGGTTCTTCGGGCGTTGATCCGGAGCAGGCTGCGACAGCCATGCATTACCCGGTTGGGACTTTGCTCCAAGAATACGGAGGAGGTTACTGGTTGGTCGTGGGCGAGAACAGTATCTTGAATGCGACTGGCTATGACCATCTGCCTAAGAGTTGTGCAGTCAACATGCCTCTCCAGGCATTGAACTGCTACACCCAAGTCCAATTCGATCCGTTCTCACTCTACCTGGACGCCAAGGTCATCAAGTTCGACGGCGAACCGCAGGTCTACCAACTTTTTCCTGGCAATGGCTTTGCGACCACGGGTTACCGGACATTCCTGTCATACGACTCTTTTCTGTCGTGGGGTTACAAGGATGGCGACATCGTGTCCTATCCGTTCACGCAGAAGGCGTCAACGCTCAACGCTTTGCAAGACAAAGGTATGGTCGGTTTCATGCCGGGAGCCTTGGTCAAAGGTAAAGGCCAGAGCGAGGTGGCAGTTGCTGACCAGAACGGCCAACGTCGTCCCATCTTCAACTGGGACGTGTTCCTGGCTTTGGGCTATCAGCAGCAGTGCATCTATGAAATCGAACCAACCACGCTTGATGTTGTGGCCGGCTCGCGTTCTGATCAAGTCATAACCTTGTCCGAGACAGGACAGTGTGGCGCCCAAGGGCAAGGAGGATCATCCGGTATAGGCGGGTCTGGAGGATCTGTTGGGTCGGGTGGTATGACGAATGAAGGAGGATCTTCTGGTTCGACTGGGCAAGGAGGAAGCCAGCCGAGTGTCGGCGGAGCAAGCGGGTCATCTGCAACAGGCGGATCCGGAGGGCTGGATTATTTGTGCGCACCGGGCTCAACAGATTCATGTGCCTGCGGTGGCGGAGTCCTTGGCAGCCAAGTTTGTCGTGACGACGGCCAGGCTTACGACCCTTGTATATGTCCTGATGCAGGAAGCGGCGGTTTTGGCGGATCGCAAGGGCAAGGAGGCTCAACCGGAGTCGGAGGAACGACGAGCATCGGCGGGTCATCAGGTCAGGGAGGATCAATCAACGTCGGTGGTTCAAGCGGCAGCGGAGGAACGTCCAACAACTCCAGCCTTTGCCAAACCAAAGGTGTGGCCAACAAGACGGTGATCATTATCAATGCGCCGGTCGGCCAATCCAATGTCATCTCCGTCTTCGGCTGGATTGATTATCCGGGTTGGAGCGGAGTGCCGGACGTGTCTTGGAGCGGTTGGGCTTGGGGAGCGACAGGCGTGGACCAACTCGTCTTCCAAAAAGGCGATGTTTACCAAGGTACCAAGTACATCTTCGCGCCAGGAGTCTCATCCAATAATGGCCAGCCGCAAGATGCCTGGTATTGCGAACAGACAGGCTGCCCAATCGGGACATTTGTGGTCTGCAATGGCCTACAAGAAGCCTGCCGCGTGCAGGATGGCGTACTGTCCGGCAAAGCCTCGTACAACGCTAACCAAGCAGGCTGGCAAAATATCCAGTGCGTATTACCTTAGCCTACTCACTCGCCCTGCATTCTTGCGGGGCCTTTTTATCCCAGGCACTTATCCCCATGACGGTTTTTCGTCCGTTTGGTAAGGTATGTGTCATATAGAACAATAATAGAACACATAACATATTATGCCCAAGAAAGTTGATGAGCGCGATGCTCGCAAACTGGCCGCGCAAGAGGCTATTGATCAAATTAAAGAAAGGTTTGGCGAAGGTTCAATCATGCGTCTTGGAGAGGCCAAGAAAATGCTGGTGGAGGCTGTGCCGACCGGTTGCCTGTCGTTAGATCTGGCACTGGGTGTTATGGGAGTGCCGCGTGGTCGCGTGGTCGAGATTTACGGCCCAGAAGCGTCCGGTAAAACCACTCTAGCCCAACATATCATTGCTGAGGTCCAAAAGATGGGCGGCTTGGCTGCTTTTGTTGATGCGGAACACGCGCTCGATCCTGACTATGCTCGCAAGATTGGCGTGAACATCAATGACATGTTGATTTCCCAACCTGATACTGGCGAGCAAGCTTTGGATATCGTCGAAACACTCGTGCGATCCAATGCAGTCGATGTCGTTGTTGTGGACTCAGTAGCCGCACTCACGCCCAAAGCCGAAATCGAAGGTGAGATGGGGGATAGCCACATGGGTTTGCAGGCCAGGCTCATGAGCCAAGCTTTGCGCAAGTTAACTTCTGTCATCTCTCGCACCAAGACGGTTGTAATTTTCATTAACCAGATCCGCCAAAAGATTGGAGTCATGTTCGGCAATCCCGAAACAACAACCGGCGGCATGGCCCTCAAGTTCTACTCATCCATGCGCATCGAAGTCAGGCGCAGCGCACAAATCAAAATGGGTGACCGCATCATTGGTAATCGAGTTAAGGCCAAGATCGTGAAAAACAAGATGGCCGCGCCTTTCCGCAATTGCGAATTCGATATCATGTACAACGAAGGCATCTCGATTGCTGGCGACCTGGTTGATTTGGGCGTTGAGTGGGGAGTGGTTAAAAAGTCAGGCAACAGTTATGCATATAATGATGAAAAGTTAGGCATGGGCCGCGAAAATGCCAAACAAACTTTGCGTTCCAGGCCGGATTTAATGTCTAAAATCCGTGAACAGGTAACGGCCGCCTGGCGCGTCAAAGAGGAGGAAGGTAGTTTATCACCGACTGGCGGGAATGCCGGGGGTGTGGAAGATGAGGTTCCGCCAACCGAGGAATAGCTGTTAATTTAGCCAACGTGACAGAAGGTCGAAAAAATGCTAAAATAAGCATTGGCATGAGTTTACGCAGAAAAAGAAAATCTTCATTTAATTTTCAGTTGGACACCCAGACTCAAAAAGGGATTGCCACGGTATTTTGCTTTGCCTTAGCCATATTCATCCTTTTGTCATTATTTGATTTGGCTGGCTCATTGGGTGTTGGGCTTGATCAGGCGTTATCCCATATATTCGGTTGGGACAAGATTGTGGTGCCTTTTTTCATTCTGGCAGCGGCCATCTTTTTGCTTTCGCCGGAACGGTTACCTTTGAAAATTTCAAACGGTATTGGCTTCTTATTGTTCTTCGTCGGTCTTAATCCGCTGGTCCACCTCTTAACTTTTGGAGAGGCAATACCAGAAGGCGCAGCTGTTGATGCGGCCGCCGGTAAACTGGGCTTCATGTTAGCTGATCCGTTTATCCCGATTTTCGGCCATGCAGGAGCTATCATTTTTTTTGCAGCCCTTTTTACGATTTCTTTGGTTTTGATTTTCAACACCTCTCTCAGCTCCATTGTCCAGTGGATCATAACCTTATTTAACTGGTTTAAGAAATTGATCTTCTTGATGGCCAAGCCCTTCATCTGGCTGGGGCAGAATTTGAAAGAGATGAATGCCAGGAAGCAGGCCATGGCTGTCCAACCGCCAGCGGATGATCATTCACGGCCAATGCCAGAACCTGAGGATGACCATGACGAATCAGAAGGGGAAGATGAAGACAAGCAACAAGTTCATAAGACAGTGGCCGCTGATCAGGATCAAGACATTGAGCCGCCCAAACCGCGCCGCCGCCATCCTCGAGTTGAAGTTCCGTTGGAGCTCCTGAATCGCCATGACCAAAAACCAACTTCGGGCGATATTGTGGCGCGTCAGGCTATTATCCAGCGTACGCTTGAGACTTTCGGCATTCCGATTGAGATGGGCGAGGTTTCGGTTGGTCCGACTGTCACGCAGTTTACCTTCAAACCGTCTGATGGCATTAAACTTAACAAAATAACAGCCTTGCATAATGACCTGGCCCTGGCTTTGGCAGCCCATCCGATCCGTATCGAGGCGCCAATCCCGGGTAAGTCACTGGTTGGTCTTGAGGTACCAAACCAGAGCGTGGCTATTGTTGGCTTGCGCGAGCTTTTTGAAACGCGCGAATGGCGCGAACGTAAGTCGGCCATCAATTTTGCCTTGGGACGCGACGTGACCGGCAAACCGTGGATGGGAGACATCGCCCGCATGCCACACTTGCTCGTGGCTGGTGCGACTGGTTCCGGTAAATCGGTCTGTCTCAACACCATCATCATGTCTTTGTTGTATTCCAATGGCCCGGACGATCTCAAACTAATCCTGGTTGACCCTAAGCGCGTGGAGTTCCCGGTTTATAACGGTATTCCTCATCTCATCACGCCGGTCATCACCGAAGTTGATAAGACGGTTAACGCCATGAAGTGGACGGTACGCGAGATGAACCGCCGCTTTGACTTGCTTTCCAAGATGCAGGCCAGGGACATTGCCAGTTACAACCAGCGCGTACAGGACAAGCTGCCATACTTGGTCATGATCGTTGATGAGTTGGCTGACTTGATGGTCACCAACAAGCAAGAAGTGGAATCGCAAATCGTCCGTTTGGCGCAAATGTCGCGTGCCGTTGGCATTCACCTCGTTTTGGCTACGCAACGCCCGTCAGTTGATGTCATCACTGGCTTGATCAAAGCTAACATCCCGGCCCGCATTGCTTTCTCGGTTGCCTCGCAAATGGATTCGCGTACTATTTTGGACCAATCGGGCGCCGAAAAACTTATTGGTCGCGGTGACATGCTTTATTCGACGGCGGAGATGACATCCCCACGCCGCATCCAAGGCGTCTACATAGCGGATGACGAGATTAACCGCGTTGTTGAATACCTCAAATCAAAATATGACCCGGCTGATTATGATGTGACGGTGGTCGAAAAAGGCGGGACTCCCACGGCTTTCGCAGATAACGGCATTGCCGATGAAGATGCTGATGTCTTGATCCCTGCTGCCAAGGAAGAGATTCTGAGGGCCGGGAAAGCCAGCGCCTCACTCTTGCAACGCAGGTTAAAGGTTGGCTATGCGCGCGCCGCGCGGCTTTTGGATCTTTTGGAGCAAGAGGGTTACATTGGCCCGGCGGACGGCGCCAAGCCAAGGGAGATTCTCAAGGCTGAATTCACCAAAGGCATGGATTCCGTACCGGTGCCCAATCATCAAGCGCTTGAACAAGTTAATCGCGAAATACCCGAGTTGGACGAGGAGCTATGAGCTTCGTGCGCAAACAAATCGATGCCGAACGCGGATTCGGTGTTGAGTTAAAAGAGCTTAGAGAACTGCGCGGCTGGTCGTTGGACCAACTGGCGCATGTTTCTGGCATCCATAAGTCGACCATCCAGGCTTTGGAGGAAGAGAATCTGGAGGTCTTTCGAGACCCGCTTTATGTTGAACGCCACTTGAGATCCATTGTTAAGGCTTTAGACGGCCGAGTTGGTTTTTTTCTCCACAAGTACCAAGTTTTTTTGGAAGAGAAAGGTTACTTGGTCGAAAAGAAACCTTTAACTTTTTTTGCGCGTATTAAAAGATCGGCCTTGTTTGTGCCATCAAAATATTTCTTATTGTTATTGCCCGTGCCCTTAGCCATGGTCCTGGGTTTTTACGTTTGGCGCCAAGCATCATATTTGGCAGCACCGCCCAGGCTGGAGATTTTAGAGCCAGTTGACCACCTGACATTAAGAGAGCCTTTTGCGACAGTGAGCGGCATTACTGACCCGACAGCTTTGGTTTCGGTTAATGGCACGCCGGCCGTTGTTGAGGCGAGCGGAGTCTATGGCATAACCATCAATATACCGCGAGGCATGACTAAGTTAGTGGTTATTGCCAAAAGGCGTTACGGCGGAATATCCGAAGCTACTCGCTATGTGACTTATGAGCCCGAGTTGGCACCGGCTGTTTTGAATACTAAAAATTTGCAGAATGCCACCAGCACGCAATCCGCAACTTCAACATTATTTTGATTTTCTGCAGCAGAAGCTGCAAAGCGAGGTCACAAATGAGAAGCGACGAATTTCATGGGAGGAGAGAAGAACTCGGTTTTTGAAGACACAAGTTGTCCATGGCATCCGTCACAAAAGGTTGTACCCCGCTTCGCAGTTTACGACGCGGAAAGCAAATTCGATAATATTCATAAAATACCTTTTTGTCAATGGAAACAAAACCCCCTCTCTTACTGTTTAAGAGAGGGGATTGTTTTGAAAGAACACCTTAAAGCCACTAATTACTTATTGGCTTTGAGGTGTTACGCGACGAATCGAGGAGATTCGTGACTCGTCGCGTTGAGTACCCAGAGGCGATCAGGAGGCGGGAGCCCCCTTGCCATCAGCTGTAGCCGGCGGAGCAGGGGGGAGCCCTTGGCCCTTGGTTCCCAAGATGTCTCCCAAGGTTGCCTTGGATCCGTCGCCGCTGCCGTTGCTCTTGCCGCCGTTGCCAGACACCGGGGCGTGGGGGCCCTTGAGCTGAGCAGGCTTGTTGACCGGCTCGGCAGCGTCGTCTGACTTCTTGGCCGGCATGAGCGTGTTGGGGAAGATGAAGGCATCGCCCGACAGGGCGGCGAAGACCGCGGGCTGGAGGCGGGCCTTGAAGTAGGTGATGCGAGTCCGGTTGACGGCCTCTACGGGGATGAGCAGCAAACGGCTGCCTTCATCCACCCACTCGCCGTCCTCGTAGTGCCCGATCCACTGGACGTAGTAGATGCCGGTGCAGGTGGTCTTGATGACAGTCTGCTCCGACGTGGTGTCTGCCTCGCGGGTGCCACACAGTCCGTACTCCGTACGGTTGTATTTGCCGCGCGGCCTGCCATTGGGCCGAGGGCCGCAGTGCCGCGAATCGTTGATCTGCGGGGCATCCAGCATGTCGGAGAGGCGGTAGAGGTCGATCTTGATCTCTTCCCATCCGCCCTTCCCGGCGCGCGGCCTGGAACGGGATGAGAAGTAGAACGGGACCAGGTAGGTCTTCTTGATCGTACCGTCCATGACACGCGCCCGGAGGCTCTTCGGGAGGTTCGGGAAGTCCTTCTCGGTCTTCTTGTCGAAGTCCTCAGTGTCAACCAGGAGCTCGTTGCTGAACAGGATGCGCAGCAGGACCCGCTCGTTCCAGGCGACCTTGCGGTTGCCTTTGATCGTCACGCCCTCCGCTTCCAGAACCTTACGGACCGGCGCCAGGTTGATCCAGGAAGGCTCGCCGCTTCCCGAGTTGATGTAGACCGAGTTCGGGAACGAGAGGCGGAAAAGCGCGTTGGTTCCAACCGACTGTCCCTGGTACTTGGCTCCCAAGGACAGGTTGGCCACGATCACGTCTACGGGCCTCCTTCCTTCCTTGCTCCTGAGGAGCCTCTTGTACTCCTTGACGCTCACGGGCAAGTTGCACACGGCCATGCTGGCATCTTCCTCGGGCAGTCCGAGCCCCAGGGCGATGTCCTTGGCGGAAACTGCGATGATCTTCGTTTCGGCGTTCTTTTTCATCTGCGTACTCCTTCACTGAGGTCATGACGGTTCTTGGCCGTCGGTTTGCGAAGATTACGGATGTGCCCTTTTGAGGGACTTGAAATGTTGTATGTTGGGGTGTTGGGGTATGTAGTGTCGATGTGCGATGGTTACCCATCGTGCACGGACCAATTGCTTGATCCGGACGCCATGGGTATCCCGCGACAGCTAGCTGGAGGCGAGGCTCACGGTTTAGACATTAGCCTTCCGCGAACATGAAATGTGTGGCTCACAGCCCAGAGTCTAGCCTAAGCCAAAGTCGGGGCATGTTTACACACTCATTCCGCCTGGGTCGTAACGAGTACGGCAAAAGCGGAACGCTTCCCCTCCATCTAGCTGGCGCTGGGCCTGTTAAAAGAATCAAGAACCTTAGCAAGATTTGGGGTTTTTGTCAAGGTTAGCAATCATGGGCGGTTTTACCTGAGATGAAACAAAAAGAGCCTCAGCTTAGAGGTCTCGGGTGGGAGAAGTATGGGTCTAATAAGGCTTGGTTAAGCCTTTTTCAGAGGATTAGGCCAAGATAGTTGGGCAGGACAAGGTGGTGGCAATCGTAGCACTCGAAGGCCACTGGCTCGTTGCCGCGGACTATGCCAAAGCAGTTGGTGCTGACGCACTCCGGGCAAATGGCGATTTTTTGAATCTCAAGTGGTGCCCGTGGTTGGCCGGAAATGACCTCGGATCCGCAAAGCATATTGATCAAGGATCGGCCATAGTCATATCCGCAATTTAGGCAGTGTGCATCAAGTGCCCGGTTTTCAGTTGCGTTGTTGTACATCAGCCAAAGAACTTTTTGTTGGTGGCATTTGCGGCAACATTGCATGCTCCAGTAGATCCGCATGCCGGGAGCTGTTTGGGACATGGGACCCTCCGTGGTTGTTGGTTGTTCTGTAGGATACAAAAATCCCCTGATAAAGTGAAGGGGGACAGTCCTTTGGGCAAGCCCGGGACAGTCAGAACGCTTAGGCCATGGTTGCCCAGTGGGTACCAGGCGAATATGGCTTACACGTTCCTCTGCAAGGCACCCCAACGTTAATTGGGACCATGTAGAGTTCTTCTCTCCTCCACTTTTTCAGGGGATTTAATTTTTTTTATGTATTTTTATCAGCCATAGGCTGATCCGCCTTTGGCGGTAAAGATGGTTCCTCCGCCACCTTTATGTTGTTTTTAAATTCAGTTTTCACTTGATGGTCCCACGATCTTGCGATCATGAAGCCATTAGTTGGGCCGACGGACACGAGTGTGTTCCGTCGGCTAGGGTGGGGACTTCGTCCCCGAGGTTGGCGCCCTTGCGCCCTCGCCGGTCCTCCTTTGATGAGGTCCCGGCTCTGCACAATGGGGCTTGCCAGTGCCCCGAGACGGCGATGAGTATGTTATCCGTTTGGCATCGGACCCTTGGCCAGAGATATCTCTGCCAGCTCACCGTTTTGGGTGGGGACAGCGTACACGCGCCCCCGATGTACATAGGTACTGGCCATTACGGTCCAGCCCCGGGGCTCAAGCCCCTACGCAGGTTGCCGGTTGCCTCCGCTGAGGTCCGGCCCGCAAGGAAATTGGGTGTAGGTAGGTACGGCCTTTACTCGTAGTAACCAAGGCCTGCATCCGAGAAATTCCCGTTACGCATTGCTACTACCAATACACCCGAGCGGTGGCCGGTGGGCCGAATACCCTGAGACATTCTCAGAGCGTGCCCTGTGGCTGAACCGCTCACCCCGTCCCGTATCGTGGATTCGCACCAAGCAGCCCGTAGGCATCCGCGATGGCGCGACCACATTTGTCGCCAGGACGGTTATAGAGGTTATCGAGCAAGCTCGATAGATGGTTCTCGAAAGCCGAAGCTTTGAAAACCTTGGGGTTGTTGCTGACGTCGAGTCTCAGCCGAAGCCGAATCTCGATGTCCTCCTTCCCCTTCCGCAGCATAGCCCGTGTTCGGGTGCTGCAGGATTTCCTCCTCTATAACTGTCCAGACGACTACTTCTGCATGCTTTAAAGAACAAATTACTATATCATAAAGAATAACTTTTGTCAAGGGTCTCTGGCACTGTTTTGGAGCTAATATTAGCCAAAATAAATTTGGCTTAACTAAGCCCATATGACAAAAATTTGGCTAAAAATCAATCAACACCCCTCTCTTGACGTCTTTTAGCAGTCATGGCATAGTTACGCGCGCGAACGTGTATTTGACAGATCGGAGACGGGCTGTTCTCGTCAACCGATTCCATGATCCCGGCTTTTCAGGAACAGAGAATTGCCAGGATTACGCTATTCTTATCTTTTTGGCGTAATGAACATGCAGTCATAAAACGACAATAAGGTCCTCCACACACGAGTTGGGGGATTTTTGCGTCTTAGTGCGTTCGTGCAAAATTTGAATAATCACTACGCCCGCCACCATCTGGCCAACGCCCAGCTACCCGACTGCACGGTCTCCGAGCTTGGGTCTGGCCGGAGGAGACGCGGCTATAATTGCTTCCCCCATGCCAACGCAGGTTTTTAGGCGCCAACCTCTCAAAGAGACCGAGCGCCGCTACTTCACGGCTTCCCGTGATGCCATGGCACTGCCGGATCTAATCGAGATCCAAAAGTACAGCTATCGTTGGTTCCTGGAATCAGGGCTCAAAGAGCTGTTTTCAGAAATTTCCCCGATCCGCGACTTTATTGGCCGCGACCTGGAACTTTGGTTTACTGATTACTTTATAGATGAACCGAAATTCGATGAAAAAACCTCCAAGGTAAAGAGCATTACCTTTGAGGCTCCTTTGCGCGTCAAGACAAAGCTCATCAACAAGCGGACGCAGGAAACCAAAGAGCAAGAAATCTATTTGGGAGACCTGCCAGTCATGACTGACCGCGGCACATTTGTCATCAACGGCATTGAGCGCGTCATTGTCTCGCAGCTCGTGCGCTCAGCCGGTGCTTTTTTCACGGCAGAGATCGGCCGCGGCCGCCGTTATTACGGGGCCAAGGTCATACCTAACCGCGGAGCTTGGTTGGAATTCGAGACTGACGGCAACGGAGTCATCTGGGTCAAGATAGACCGCAAGCGCAAAGTGGCTGCTACGGCCTTGCTCAGGACTTTCGGTATGTCCACTGACGAGGAGATTTTGGAAACTTTCAAGGATATAGATATCCATCCCCTTAACAAATATATTGAAGCCACGGTTGCCAAGGATATTGCCAAGAACGAAGACGAGGGCAACATCGAGGTCTATAAGAGGATCCGCCCGGGAGATTTGGCCACGGCTGATAACGCCAAGTCACTCATCCATTCCATGTTCTTCAAGTTTGAGCGTTATGATTTGGGTCCGGTCGGCCGCTACAAGTTCAACCAACGTTTTGGCAAGGCTTGGGACGACCAGATGGTGACCAAAGAAGAGAACCGCATCCTTTCCAAGGAAGATTTAGTGCTCATCCTCAAGGAAATCATCAGGCTGAACAACACCCAGGAAGAACCGGATGATGTGGACCACTTGGGTAACCGCCGCGTGCGTGCCATTGGTGAACTCTTGCAGAGCCGCTTCCGCATTGGCTTGGCTCGCATGGAGCGCATCGTCAAGGATCGCATGTCAACGCAGGAAATCACGACTTTGACTCCGGGCAGGCTGGTTAACGCCCGCCCTGTTATCGGTGCCGTGCGCGAGTTTTTCATGTCATCGCAGCTTTCTCAGTTCATGGACCAGACAAATCCGCTTTCAGAACTCGAACACAAGCGCCGTTTGTCAGCTACCGGCCCCGGCGGCTTGTCGCGCGAAAGGGCAGGCTTTGAAGTCCGCGACGTGCACCGCACCCACTACGGACGCATCTGTCCCATCCAATCGCCAGAAGGCCCGAACATCGGTTTGGTCGGCCACTTGTCGAGCTACGCCCGCATCAATGAATACGGATTTATTGAAACCCCTTACCGCAAGGTCAAGAACTGGGCTGAGAACGATGGTAATGACGGCGTTGGTTTGACTCTCAGGGTTGACGTGCGCGATGGCGAAGGGAAGCTAGTGGCTGAAGCCAACAAGGAAATCACCAAAGACATGGCTAAAAAATTAGCCAAAGTCTCAATTACTAAATTACCGGTCGTGCCGACCGTTACCAGTGAAATAGTTTTCTTGAACGCTTTTACGGAAGAGCGCGGCACAACTGCCCCGGCCACCACGCCCATCGGCAAGGATGGCAAGTTTTTGGTGGAGCGTACTCCGGCCCGCAAGAACGGCGAACCGACCATCGTAGACGTGCACGAGATTGATTACGTTGACGTCTCATCCAAACAAATTCTTTCCATCTCGACTTCACTCATCCCGTTTGTGGAACATGATGACGGCCAGCGCGCACTCATGGGATCCAACATGCAACGCCAGGCTGTGCCCTGTATCAAGCCGGAAGCCCCGATCGTGGGTACTGGCGTCGAGCGCCGCGCGGCTGTTGACTCAGGCCATGCCTTGTTGGCTCCGGATGACGGCACTATTACTGCTTTGGATGGCAGCCACATAGAGCTGCAGACAGAGAATGGCCAAATCCGTCGTTACGAGTTGGTTAAGTTCCAACGCTCCAACCATTCGACTTGCTTAAACCAGCGCGTCAGGGTCAACAAAGGCCAGAAGGTTTATGCCGGTGAAGTGCTGCTTGATGGCACGTCCTGTGAGAACGGGGAAATGGCTTTGGGCCAGAATCTGCTTTGCGCCTACCTCATCTGGGATGGTTACAACTTTGAGGACGCCATCATCCTTTCCGAAAGGTTGGTACACCAGGACCGTTTCACATCGATCCATATCGAACACTATAATATGGACGTGCGTGACACCAAGCTGGGTCCGGAACAGGTGACGAATGACATTCCCAACGTATCGGAAGAAAAACTTAAGAACTTGGATGAGAACGGGATTGTGCGCATTGGCGCCGAGGTCAAATCCGGCGACATTTTGGTTGGCAAGATCACGCCTAAGGGAGAAACCGACTTATCAGCCGAAGAAAAATTATTGCGCGCCATTTTCGGCGAGAAGGCCCGCGACGTGCGTGACACTTCGCTTTATCTGCAGCACGGCGCCCGCGGCAAAGTAGTTGGCATCACGGTCTTCACGCGTGAGAACGGCGACAAGCTCCAGCCCGGAGTCTTGAAGCGCATCGTGGTGGCTGTGGCTGACCTCAGGAAAGTCCAAGTGGGCGACAAGTTGGCCGGACGCCACGGTAACAAGGGCGTTATCAGCCGCATCATTCCTTTGGCAGACATGCCTTTCCTCGAGGATGGTACGCCGGTTGACGTTATCCTTTCCCCGCTCGGCGTTGTCTCCCGTATGAACTTGGGCCAGACGCTCGAAACCCACATGGGCCTGGCAGCCAATGCCTTGGGCTACCGCGTGGCCACGCCTGTGTTTGACGGCGTGCCGGAAGAGATAATGCGCAGCGAACTGGTCAGGGCCGGTTTCCCGGATGACGGCAAGATCAAGCTTTTCGATGGCCGTACCGGTGAGTCATATGAATACAGCCCGACAGTCGGTTACAACTACATACTCAAGCTGAACCACATGGTGGAAGATAAGATCCACCAGCGTTCCATTGGACCGTACTCGCTCATCACCCAGCAGCCTTTGGGCGGCAAAGCCCAGTCCGGCGGACAGCGCTTTGGTGAAATGGAAGTCTGGTCACTCGAAGCTTACGGCGCGGCCCACACCCTGCAGGAAGTCTTGACCATCAAGTCAGACGACGTGCCAGGCCGTTCCAAGGCTTACGAATCAATTATCAAAGGCGAACTCATATCAAAGGTCAACGTGCCAGAATCGTTTAATGTCTTGGTCCGCGAACTCAAGGGCCTGTGTTTGGACGTGGAGCTGCTGAAGGACGGCCAACGCATCGAAGAGAGCAAACCAGAACATGTGGCCAAGCCGGCTCTTGCCCCGACGTCAGAAGAGATGTCGTGGGACGCCCCGGCTGAAGAGTTAAGCGCTTCCTAACCGCAAAAAGCTTATGTCTTTCTTCCAATCAGAAAACGTCAAGACAACAGACTTCAACGGCATGCGCCTTAAGCTCGCCTCTCCGGAGACGATCAGGGCCTGGTCTTACGGTGAGGTCACCAAGCCCGAGACCATCAACTACCGCACGCAGAAACCTGAAAAGAGCGGCTTGTTTGCCGAAGAGATTTTTGGCCCGTCCAAGGACTGGGAATGTTATTGCGGCAAATATAAAAAGATCCGTTATAAGGGGATTGTCTGCGACAAGTGCGGAGTCGAGGTTACCCACTCGTTGGTGCGCCGCGAACGCATGGCTCACATCGAGCTGGCTTCGCCCGTGACCCACATTTGGTTTTTGCGCAGCGTGCCGTCCAGGATCGGCACGGTATTGGATGTTTCAGTCGTGGCTTTGGAAAAGGTGGTCTACTTTGCGGCTTTCATCGTGACCGACGTCAACGAAGAGCTCAAGCAGCAAGTCGTGGACCAGCTGAATGTCGAGTACAAAGGCAAGCGCAAGCAGATTGAAATGGATTTTGAACGCGAGGTCGCCCAGGCCAACGAAAAAGCCAAGAAGCAGGATCTGCCGGCCGAAGCAGTGACCAAAGAGTTGGACAAGATCCAGGGCAACAAGGAACGCAAGCTCAAGGAACTAGAAACCGATGTGACTGAGCTGGAGCGCGAACTCAAGACCTTGCAACCGTTAAAGATCATTTCGGAAAACGAATACCACGAGTACTCATTGAAGTTCGGCCATGTGTTCGAAGCCAAGATCGGCGCCGAAGCCATTGACGAGCTTTTGAAGAAAATTGATGTTGAGGCCACCATGAAGGCCCTCCAGGCTGAGCTGGTCAAAGCTTCCGGTGCCAAGTATGAGCACATCATCCGCCGTCTCAAGCTCCTGAAGTCATTTACGATGCAGAATTTGGATCCGCATTGGACAGTGCTCAAGGCCATCCCTGTCATTCCGCCCGACTTGCGCCCAATGGTTGCTTTGGATGGAGGTCGCTTTGCCACTTCTGACTTGAACGACCTTTATCGCCGTGTCATCAACCGCAACAACCGCCTCAAGCGTTTGCTTGAGCTGCATGCTCCGGAAGTCATTACGCGCAATGAAAAGCGCATGTTGCAAGAAGCGGTTGATGCCTTGATCGACAATAGCGCCCGCCATTCTAAGACAGTTATCGCTGCCACCGGCAAGAAACGCCAACTCAAATCTTTGGCCGACATTCTGAAGGGCAAGCAAGGCCGCTTCCGCCAAAACCTTTTGGGCAAACGCGTGGACTACTCCGGCCGTTCAGTCATCGTCGTCGGCCCGAACCTTAAGATGCACCAATGCGGATTACCCAAGAGCATGGCTTTGGAACTTTTCCGTCCGTTTATCATTGCCCAGCTCATTAAGCGCGAAATTGTGCACAATATCCGTTCGGCTAATCGTTTTATTGAAGGCGATAATGCTGAAGTGTGGGATATCTTGGAAACCATTGCCAGCAACGCCGTGGTGCTCTTAAACCGCGCACCTACGCTGCACCGCTTGGGTATCCAGGGTTTTCAACCAGTCTTGATTGAAGGCAAAGCCATCCAAATCCATCCGCTCGTTTGTACGGCTTTCAACGCCGACTTCGACGGCGACCAAATGGCCGTGCACGTGCCTTTGACCGAAGAAGCCCAATGGGAAGCGCGCGAAATAATGCTTTCGACCAAGAACTTGCTCAAGCCCGCCACTGGCACGCCGGTTACCACGCCAACGCAGGATATCGTGTGGGGCGTGTACTACATGACCAGCATGCTTGAAGCCGGCGACAAGCCGATCAAGTCTTTTGGTACGGCCGAAGAGGCGGTTTATGCCTACCAGGCCAAGTACATCACAGCCCGCGATAAGATTAAGGTGCGCGTGTCGGCTGATGTGCCGGCCATTGAAACTACGGTTGGCCGCATCCTCCTGCACCGCTTGTTGCCAGTTGGCATGCCTTTCATCAATGAAAGATTGGGTAAAAAACAAGTCGGCGAATTGACCCAACAATGTATTGATCGTTTTGGCTTTGAAGAGACGGCCCGCTTCTTGGATCGCATCAAAGAGTTCGGTTACAAGTACATCACGCTCTCAGGCTTTTCCTATGGCATCGGCGACTTGCCCCGCATTCCCGGCAAGGGCGACCTTATGACTGAAGCTAGCCAGCGCGTGTTGACCATTGAAGAACAATACAAAGAAGGTCTGTTGACCAAGCGTGAACGTTACACCCAAATCGTAAAAGTCTGGTCAGATATCCAGGACCGCATCAAGAACATGTCCAAGCAAGCGCTTGACCCCAAGGGTTCTGTCTCGGCCATGATCGATTCCGGCGCCCGCGGTTCAGTCGTGCAGCTGATGCAGGTGGTTGGCATGAAGGGCTTGGTGACCAACCCGTCCGGTGAAATTATCGAGCTGCCCATCAAATCATCTTTCCGCGAAGGTTTGGACGTGTTGGAATATTTCATCTCTTCCCACGGTACTCGCAAAGGTTTGACTGATACGGCTTTGAAGACCGCCAACGCCGGTTACCTGACGCGGCGTTTGGTTGATGTTTCCCAAGACGTGATCATTACCAGCGAAGATTGCGGCGATACGGATGGTTTCCACCTGACACATGAAGAGTGCGAAGAAATCGGTGAAAGCATGCTCACGCGCATCGTGGGCCGCGTGTTGGCCAAGGATATTATCCCGCCGCGCGCCAAGAAGCCATTGATTGCCAAGGGAACACTGATTACTGATGATGAGATTCTCAAACTCAAGGCCCTTGAAAAACCATTGGGTGAAGTTTGGGTGCGTTCGGTCATGACTTGCAAGAACACGCGCGGCCTGTGCCAGAAGTGTTATGGTTTTGACCTGGCTTATAACGAAGCAGCCAGGCTCGGAGCAGCTGTCGGCGTGGTCGCCGCCCAATCAGTCGGTGAACCTGGTACCCAGCTCACCATGCGCACCTTCCATACTGGAGGTGTGGCATCCGGCCAAGATATCACCCAAGGTCTACCTCGCGTCGAAGAGCTTTTTGAAGCCCGCGTGCCTAAGCATTCGGCTGTCATGGCGCCGGTTGCGGGTAAAATTTCGATCATCAATCCCGAAGCCAAGGAAATCAAGACTGCCGCCGGCCAGCGTATCGTTGATACGGCTCGCGGAGGCAAGATCTTGCGTATCATGTCCGATCAGTTGAGCGAAGATGTTTTCGTGGTGACCAGCAAGGACAGCGTCAAAGTTAAAGATGGCGCTAAGGTGGATGAAGGCGAAATCATCATCGTGCGTAATGACGGGACAGAGATCCAATCATTGCATACAGGCACCATCAAACTCGTTAAGAACCGTTTGACTGTCATCTGGCAAGGCTTGGCAGCCACTGATTTGCCGGCACCTATGGGTTTTAGGATCATTATTAAGGAAGGCGATGAGGTCCAGGCCGGCGACCAGCTGACAGAAGGTCATTTGGATTTGCAATTGCTGTTCAAGACCAAGGGCCATAAGGCTGTCATGCAATATTTGCTCAAGGAAGTCTTGTCCATCTATGCCACGCAAGGCCAGAAGATCAACTCCAAACACATCGAGTTGCTCATCCGCCAGATGTTCTCGCGTTCATACGTCAAAGACGCGGGCGACACCGAACTTTTGCCAGGCGAGATTGTGGAACGCTGCCGCGCCCAGGAAGAAAACGACCGGGTGACTGCCAAGGGCGGCCGTCCGGCTGAGCTGGACAGCTTGTTCATGGGTATCACCAAAGTCGCTCTGACCACCGAATCCTTCTTGTCATCAGCTTCCTTCCAAGAAACAGCCCGCGTGCTCATCCACGCTGCCATCACCGGCAAGGTTGATCATCTTGAAGGCTTGAAGGAAAACGTCATCATCGGCCGCTTGATCCCGGCCGGTACGGGCTTTGGCTACCACCACCCGGAGCTGAACCTGGTTGGCATCCCAAAGGAAGAGTTGTCCGAGGCGATTCCAGAACCTGAGCCAGTTGTAGAAGAAGTCCAATAACATAAAATAAACAAAAAAGTAGAGACGTTGCATTGCACCGTCTCTACTTTTTTAGAATCTCGACAAGCTGGCTATCAAAAGGTAACATCTTGGCGATATGTCAGGCCACAGCAAATGGAGCAAAGTTAAGCAGTTCAAGGGCGCGATCGATGCCAAACGCTCGGCCAACTTTACCAAGTTGGCGCGTGAGATAGAAATCGCTGTCCGCGAAAAAGGCCCTGACCCAGGCATGAATTTTCGTTTGCGCATGGCCATAGACCGGGCGCGTTCCGGCAACATGCCCAAAGACAGCATTGAACGAGCTATCACGCGCGGCTCAGGATCTGACGACGGGGTTCAGGTCGAATCTTTACGATATGAAGCATATGGTCCGGGCGGTTCAGGATTGATTATTGAGTGCCTGACTGACAGCCATAACCGTACGGCTAATGACGTTAAGCATATTCTGTCCAAGAACGGCGGCACTTTGGCTGCATTGGGTTCAGTGGCTTTTCAGTTTGACCATAAAGGCGTAGTCAGGGCCGCTACCATCTCAAAAGACAAAAGAGATGAAGTTGAATTGGCACTGATTGATGCGGGAGCCGAAGATATCCGTGACGAAGAAGGGGAGATGACCATAATCAGCGCGCCGGCAGATTTATCCAAAGTCAGCGAGGCTGCTTCCAAGACAGGCTTAACAGTCTCATCAGCTGAATTTGAGTGGTTACCCAAGATAATGGTTTCACTTGATCCGGCAGCCGGTGAGGCAATTGCCAAATTGATTGAAATTCTGGAAGAGAATGATGATGTGCAAAATGTCTTTACCAATGCCAACTAATCCCGCAACCCCAAATCCTTCCCGCCTTAAAAAGGGGGAAGGGGCACTCAGGGTCCTGGGAGTGGATCCAGGGTTTGGTCGTACCGGAGTCGGAGTCGTCGAAATCGAAGGAGGTAAAGCTCGGCATATCTGTCATAGTTGCATCGAGACTCCGGCATCAGATGATTTTTCTCTGCGTTTGCAAGTGTTGCGCGACGGGATTATCGAAGCTATCAAGGAATTTAAACCCCAGGCAGCAGTCGTCGAAAAATTGTTTTTCCAGACTAACGTCAGTACTGCCATCAACGTGGGCATGGCTCGCGGCGTAATTCTTTTAGTTTTGGCTGATGCCGGCCTGCCCGTCGTCGAATTAACTCCCAATGAGGTAAAACAGGCCGTGGCAGGCTATGGTAGCGCTGATAAGAAACAGATGCAGGCTATGGTAGCGCGCCTCTTGTGTCTCAAGTGCGTCCCAAAACCGGATGATGCAGCTGATGCCTTGGCAATTGCCATGGCTGGTGGGGCGGTTTTTTTAACCAAAAAAAGGTTGTCCTCCAACCGTTGACAAAGCCCGGTTTTTCTCTTGTCTGCGGCCTGTATTTGTGTTAATCTGAAGCGGTCAAAAAGACTATAAATTATGCAGATTTACTGGCACGGCTACTCAACCATCCGCATCGAGGCAAAGCATGGCGAAACGACTTCGGTTATCATGACCGACCCTTTTGAAAATGAGGCGGCCATACGTTTCCCGAGGGCTACCCAGCCGGATATCTTGTTGCTTTCGCACCAAGACAGAAAGCAATTCAATCTTGAAGGGGTTGCAGGTTCGCCTTTTCTGATTTCTGATCCAGGTGAATACGAAGTGCGTGGCATTTTTGTGAACGGCGTACAGGACTCCAAGGTAGACCAGGGCGCACTACGCCCTTTGATGTATCGCATCGAAGCTGAAGACATTAGCGTGGCCTTCCTGGGCCAATTGAACCGTAAGCCAACAGATGTCGAACTCGAAGCTTTGGGCAATATTGATATCCTTATTTTACCGGTGGGCGGAGGTAATGTTTTGGATGCTAAGTTATCAGCCAATATCATATCCATGGTAGAGCCGCGCATAGTGGTCCCCATCCATTACCATGTGCCGGGCATCAAGGCCAAGCTCGGGACAGTTGAGAACTTCTGTGATGCTGTTGGAGTCTGTAAGCGCCAGGATATGAATAAGTTAAAAATTTCCAAAAAAGACCTGCCGGCTGATGAGGTAATGATCATGGTCATTGAACGTACCTAAGTCTTTATGGACTTTAAGGACTTTACAGACTTTATAAACTGACAATATGCCCTTTGCTGAACCACGTGCACGTTCAACTAAAAAATCCGGGAACCGTGACCAGGCTTCTAAACCGCAAGGCGCGGAAGGATCACGATTTTTTAGCGATGCGGAAAAGCGGCGGTTGATTGAAGCTCACGCAGCTGATCGCCAACCCCTCGACCGTATGGCGCGCGTTTCGTTGTGGGCCGGGGTCATTATCTGCGTGGCAGCTATCGGAGTCGGCTGGCTTTACAGCGTGCGCAACGGCATGGCGGAAATTTTTCCAACGGTTCAGAAGGCGGCGCAAAGTGTTGGTCAGACTAAGGAAGAGGCTGCTTGGCAGCAATACCAATACCGCGAGCAGATCCACGCGGGAGCCGATAACATGTTGAAGCAAGTTGAAAAGATCGAGAAAGAGCAGATGGGGGGAGGGCTTAACCAGTTCATTCAGCAGAGCATGGATATGGCCAGTGCCACGAACATGTTCCTAGCCTCTTCAACCAAGGCGACAGTGAATTCTGACTTGTTCCGCGCAGCTGTTACTCCGAGCCAGAAAGTTAAATAAGTTAAATTGCCATTGAGCGTCATGCAAGACTAATGCCTATGCCAGAGAAGGAACTCCAACCAGTCGAATCCAATATCGGCTCCATAATTTCCCAGTCTCTTTCCGAAGAGATGCGGAATTGCTATTTGGATTATGCCATGTCGGTCATTGTGCAGCGTGCTTTGCCCGACGTGAGGGACGGCCTAAAGCCAGTGCATCGACGCATTCTCTTCTCCATGTGGCAGAGCGGGTTGCGTTCGACCGCCAAGTTCAAGAAGTGCGCCACCGTGGTCGGAGACGTGCTTGGTAAATACCATCCGCACGGCGACATGGCCGTCTATGATTCATTGGTGCGCATGGCCCAGGATTTTTCTTTGCGCTATCCGTTAATCAGGGGACAGGGCAACTTCGGATCGATTGACGGCGATAGCGCGGCTGCTTACCGCTATACGGAATCAAAGATGGAAAGCATTGCGGATGAGATGCTGCTGGATATCGATAAGGACACGGTTGACTTCCGCCCCAACTTTGACGGTTCAATCAAAGAGCCTTCAGTCTTGCCGGCCAAACTGCCCAACCTTTTATTGAACGGCACGTTGGGCATTGCTGTGGGCATGGCCACCAATATCCCGCCGCATAACCTGAACGAGCTTTGCGATGCGACGACCGCCATAATCGATAATCCGGACGTTGAGGTTGATGAACTGATTAAGATTGTCAAAGGCCCGGATTTCCCGACTGGTGGCATTATCTACGACAAAAATGCCATCAAACAGGCCTATGCCACAGGCAAGGGCGGTATCGTGATGCGCGCCAAGACGGAAATCCAGGAGGAAAAGGCCGGGTCATTCAGGATCTTGGTTACGGAAATCCCTTATGGCATCAACAAGTCAACGCTCTTGGAAAAGATGGCTTCTTTGGTGCAGGAAAAGAAAATTGAAGGCATCCGCGATTTGCGCGACGAGTCGAACAAGGATGGCATCCGTATAGTCATTGAACTCAAAAAAGATGCTTATCCCAAGAAAGTCTTGAACCAGCTCTTCAAGATGACCCAGCTGCAGGAAACATTCCACGTCAACATGCTGGCTTTGGTGGATGGCATCCAGCCGCGCGTGCTGACCCTCAAGGATTTGCTGAGTGAATACATCAAGCATCGCCAAGTAGTTGTCCGCCGCAGGACGGAATATGACTTGGCCAAAGCCAAGGACCGGGCGCATATCTTGGAAGGCTTGCGCATTGCGCTTTTGAAGATCAACGAAGTCATCGAGACCATCAAGAAATCCAAAGACAAGGATGAGGCCAAGGTCAACCTCATGAAAAAGTTTAAGCTTTCCGAGCCGCAGACCATGGCTATCTTAGAAATGCGCCTGCAGCAGTTAGCCAACCTGGAACGTTTACGGGTCGAACAGGAATATAAGGAAAAGATGGAATTGATCAAGGAATTGGAAGCGATATTAAAGTCAGTCAAGAAGATGTTGGATATAATCAAGCAGGAAATTTTGGAACTTAAAGATAAATTCGGCGACGAGCGACGCACGGTAGTTATCCCGCATCCGGTTGGCGAGTTTTCCATGGCCGACCTTGTGCCGGATGAGTCTACAATCATCATGCTCACCAAAGATGGTTACATCAAGCGATTGCCGCCGGATACTTTTAGGACGCAGGGCAGGGGAGGCAAAGGCGTAGCCGGGCTTTCGACTAAAGAGGAAGACGAGGTCGAGCAGTTGTTTTCCACTAACACGCATGCCGACATCCTGTTTTTTACCAGCCGCGGCCGTGTCTTCCAGCTTAAGGCTTACGAAGTGCCGCAAGGCAGCCGAACATCCAAAGGCCAGGCCATCGTTAACTTTTTGCAACTTGGTCCGAGCGAAAGGGCGACAGTTTCGCTCCCGCTGACTGATGTTGAAGGCAGCAAATTCCTGACTATGGTCACCAGCCGCGGTACGATCAAGAAGACTTCTTTGGAAGATTTTGCCCACGTGCGCCGCAGCGGTTTGATTGCCATTACCTTGCACGAAGGCGATGACCTCTTATGGGTCAAGCCGACCGATGGCAAGGATGAAATTTCATTGGTGACCAAGAACGGGCAGTCCATCCGATTCTCAGAAGAGGATGTGCGCGCCATGGGCCGCTCAGCAGCCGGCGTGCGCGGCATCAAGCTTAAGGGCAACGATGAGGTCGTGGGTATGGACGTGATTGATCCTAAGTTGGCAGCCAAAGGCCTGTTTACCTTGTTCACCGTGACAGAAAACGGTTTGGGCAAGCAAACTGACTTACAAGAATACAAAACCCAAGGCCGCGGTGGTTCTGGCATCCGCACCATGAAGGTTACTGCCAAGACCGGGCCGGTTATCGGCGCTTTCGTGGCCAGCAAGGATGATGACCGTGACTTGATGTTGATTAGCAAGAAAGGCGTTGTCATCCGTGTGGCTTACAAAGGCGTTCCAACTTTGGGCCGCGATACTCAAGGCGTGCGCATTATGCGCTTTAAGGAAGAGGGTGATATGCTTTCGAGCGCTGCACTGGTCAGCACTGACGGAGAGGAGAAGTAAAACCCCAAATAAAAAAGTAGAGACGTTGCATTGCAACGTCTCTACTTTTTTATTTATTCCAGCACCTTATCTATCAATCCGTATGCCTTAGCCGTCTTTGGATCCATGAAGTTATCGCGTTCCGTGTCAGCTTCAACTTGTTTAAAAGGCTTACCGGTGTGTTTAGCCAGGATTCGGTTAAGTTGGTCTTTCATCTTAAGCAGGCGTTCAGCGCGGATTTTAATGTCAGTGGCTTGGCCTTCGACTCCACCCAGCAGTTGGTGGATCATGATCTCGGAATTGGGCAAGGCAAAACGCTTGCCCTTGGCCCCACCGGCCAAAAGCACGGCGCCCATGGAAGCTGAGAGGCCGATGCAAATCGTCGAAACATCGCAAGCAATGCTTTGCATGGTGTCGTAAATGGCCAAACCGGCGTTGACCGAACCGCCCGGGGAGTTGATGTAAAGCTTGATATCCTTGGTTTTGTCTTGGCTTTCCAAAAACAGCAACTGGGCGATCGTGATATTGGCCACATCATCGTCAATGGCTGAACCAAGCATGATGATCCGGTCTTTCAGGAGGCGGGAATAGATGTCATAAGCCCGCTCGCCGCCCTGTGATTTTTCAATAACTGTCGGTACTAAGTAGGAGCCGGTCATTTTTGAGGTAATGGTATAGGGATTCATATCAAACAAATATAACCTAAGCCCATTTAGCAGTCAAATGGTGAGAGTGCTAAATAACTGAGAACCCCCTTTATTAAAGGGGGAAGCGAAGGGGGAATTAAACTATCTTAACTCCCTTTTCAGTCTCAACTATTTGCCCGGGTATCGTGAAGCCAGAGGCGAGTTTGTGCCCGCCGCCGCCAAAAAGCTTGGCGATTTTTGAGACGTCTGTCCTGACCGAGCGGAGAGAGCCCTTGATGGTATTTTCATTGGCTTGGGTCAAGACCATAATGGTTTCAGCCCCGCCGCAAATGGTGTTCAAAAAATTAATCAGGCCTTCGGTTGCTCCGGCATTGGTATCAGCCTTGGCCAAATCCTCTTGCTTTAGATAAGTCGTGGCCAAGTTTAACTTAGGGTTGTGTTTGAGCCTGGTCAGAGCTTTTCCCCAGAGATTAAGGGTTTTAGCATCCTTGTTTTTAAACATGGCTTTGGCCACTTCAGAGGAGCGTGCGCCGGCTGACAGCAGATCAGAAGTCAGCTCCATGCTATGGATGCTGGTGGCGGCGTTCGTAAAATAGGTCGTGTCGTTCATGATGCCAACCATGAGCGAAGTGGCCATAGCTGCATCGAGTTTCTGGTCATTAGCCCTTAGGAAGTCGGCCACGATTTCAGCCGTTGAACTGGCCGTCTCATCAACCAAGTTAAAATCGCCAAAGAGGTCATTGCCTTTGTGGTGGTCGATATTAATAGTCAGATACCCAGCTGGCAAATTTTCAACCAGCTTATGGATTCCGGCATAAGGCAGGGTGCCGCAGTCCAAGACTACCAATGCGTTGTATTGGAGATCAAATGTTTTGGGGTCAGAAGTGAAGTCGTTGAAGTGATCAAGAAAGGAAAAGTGGGGCAGGGGTTTGTCCAGGCAAAAGAGCGTCACATCCTTGCCTTGCTTTTTAAGCCAATGGGCCATAGCTGTAGTGGCCCCCAAAGTATCGCCGTCCGGTTTTTGGTGGGCTACCAAAAGCAACCGGCTCTTGCCGGCCAACAGGTCGAATAATTTATGGTGTTGCTGCCCATTCGTTTCCATAAAGGATTGAACAGCTTAGCGTTAAAAAGCCTAGGCGTCAACTGTCGGGGGAAGGGATCTAAAGCTCGCCTTTTTCCTTCAGCTCGTCAATGTATTTTTCCATGTTAAAAGCTTCCTCCTCAGTCTGGTCAAAGGTCCAATAGATGTTGGGCAAATGCCTGAGCCGCAGGGATTTGGCCATCTCTTTTAAGATATCGTGGCGGTAGGTTTTTAGGGTCTCCAAGACCAACTCCTCGTCTGCTAAAGGAACCACGCTTAAAACTACCTTGGCATTGGCCTGGTCAGGAGCCAGTTTGGCATCCACTACGGTCACAAATGATGTTCGGGGGAATTCAACCTTTTTCTTAAGGACGTCAGCCATGGCTTCCTTGAAATGTTCCGTTTTTTGTTCAATTGAGGTCATACCAACATAACTTACAAGATGATGGTCCGGCTGGCAATGTTTTCCCCTTGCCTCGCGGGCCAGGAGGACGTAAGCTATTTGCGTTGTTTTTATGTATCTCAAGCGTTTGGAACTACAGGGATTTAAGACATTTGCCCAAAAAACGGTTTTGGTTTTTGAACCGGATGCAGGCAACCGACGAGGGTTAACGGCCGTGGTCGGCCCAAACGGGTCCGGTAAATCAAATATTGCCGATTCTTTGCGCTGGGTGATGGGTGAGCAAAGCCTCAAGCTTTTACGTGCCAAGAAATCAGAAGACGTCATCTTTTCAGGATCGGATAAAAAGCCGCGGGCCGGTTTCGCGGAAGTCAGTATGACGCTGGTCAATGATGACCGGCAGGATTTGGATTTTTCTGAAATTTTCATCACGCGTCGGCTTTACCGTGACGGACAATCTGAATACGAGATTAACAAGCAGGCGGTCAGGCTGACGGACGTGATAATGCTCTTGGCCCAATGCGGCATTGGCCAGCGTACTTATAGCGTCATTGGCCAGGGCATGGTGGACGACATACTTTCGGCTTCGCCGTCAGAGCGCAAGGACTTTTTTGATGAAGCTGCCGGCTTGCGGCCTTTCCAACTCAAAAGGCAAGCGAGCATCAACAAATTGGACGCGGCGCGTGAGAACTTGAAACAGACAGAAACTTTGCTCCGCGAAATCGGCCCGCGGCTGACTTCTCTTGAGCGGCAAGTCAAAAGGTTGGAGCAGCGTGAGAACCTGGAATCGGAACTTAAAGAATTAGAAGTCCAGTACCATGGTGGCATGTGGCACCAGTTGAGAGCGGCCCTCAAAACTTCACAAGGCGCCCATCAAAAAGCCGCTGAACGCGCGGCCCAGGCCACTGCCCAAGCAGACAAACTCGAAGCCGAATTGCACGCCATGGAAAAGGCCACTCCGCCGTCAGAAGGTTTCCGTGAGTTGCGGGCCAGTCTGGAAAAGTTTTCAGAAGAACGGGTCAAATTGCGTGAACGCCAACTCAAACTCGAATCAAATCGTGAAATAGCCAAAGCGCGCGCCGAAAAGCCTTGGTCGCCATTGCCGCTTTCAAAGATAATTGGTGAAATCGAATCATTGCACAAGCGCCAGTTGGAGTTATTGGAAATGCTGGAAAACCCCAAGTCAGACCAACTTAAGATTAAAAGTCTGGCCAGCGAGATCCATGACCAGGTGGCTGAGCTTTTGAATAAACTGCAAAGGCCGGCACCAGAGCCATCCAAGCCAGGGAATGAAGATCCTGCCGTTGCCGAGGAAGCCTCAGAGATCCTGATGGCCATGGCCAATGTCGACAAGCGCATGCATGAGGCGCAATTCGAACTGGAACAATGGAACAAAAAAGAAGACCAAAAGCGTTCGCATATTTTTGATGTCCAACGCGAGCTTTCGGGCCGGCGGCAGGAGGTCCAAACAGCCGAGCGCCAAATGAGTGAAGCGGCCGTTGAGCTGGCACGCGTGGAAACCAGGCGAGATGCGTTTTTGCAGGAACTGCGCACCCATCGGCCTGAGCAGGAGTCATCCCTTGATGCCTTGGCTGACAAGATCCAATCCCATGAACAGCCGGATGCTTTATTGCCAAAGCTAACCAAGCTGCGGGCCCAGCTTGAGTGGATCGGGGGCATTGATCCGGAAATTTTGAAAGAACATCAGCAGACCAAGGTTCGTTACGACGAGCTTTCAACCCAAACCAATGATTTATCACAAGCCATCGGTTCATTGGAAACTATCATCAAAGAGTTGGACCAGACCATTGCTGAACGGAGCGCTGCCTCATTCCGCAGCCTTAACCACCAATTTGAGCTTTACTTCAAGCGCCTGTTTAACGGCGGCGAAGCCAAGCTGGTAGAGGTCTTCCCAGAACCTGAATACAACGAGCAGGGTGAGATGGTTAAAGAGGTTGACCCTAATGCCGGCCGGGTAGGTGTAGATATTTTGGCAACGCCTCCGGGTAAGCGCTTAAAGGCCATTGCTTTGCTTTCGGGAGGGGAGAGGGCCTTGGTTTCCATTGCCCTAATCTGTGCCATAATGGCTACCAACCCGTCGCCTTTTGTTGTTTTGGACGAAGTTGATGCTGCTTTGGACGAATCTAACTCCAATAAGTTTGCCGAGATAATCACTACCCTGGCAGATCGCACCCAATTCGTAATTGTGACCCATAATCGGGCAACTATGTCCTCGGCCCACATCCTGTATGGAGTTACCATGGGAGCAGATGGAGTTTCCCAGTTGCTTTCTGTTAAATTACAGGATGTGATTAAGCAGGCCAAGTAGTTTTTTGCTCAATCTAGCCAATTTCTTGCCCTTGACGCTGATATTAGCGCATGTAATACTTTAATCAGTTCCTTAAACGCCAAGTCAGCTTGGCGTAAATTTGTCATCGGTTTACCCTTGACATATTTCCCGGGACGTGATATAAACATCAATCCTGAACCGTTAGGAAAAAGGACACTATTCGACAACCCAGCCAGAGGCTTCCAGCAATCTGCATCCACGACAAGCATGGAATCTTTTCATAGGTTTAAGCTGGTCTTCGGACTCGCTTTTCCCTACAAAAAGGTTTCTTGGGTGCGGATTGCTAGAGGTCTTTGACCAACGTCCCGCCTTCGCTAAAGCTACGGCGGGCGTTTTTGTTTACAGGGTTGCCTTTTACTTATACTATTCTGTCATTGTTATGCTTACTGCCAAGATTACAAAAATAGAGAACCAGCACATCACGCTAGCCTTATTGGACGGGCAGGTGCTCGTGGTACCTGAATCGTCCATCGAGGGTAAACCAGCTGAAGGCCTGTCAGTCAGCCTGCTCATGGCCGTTCCTGGATCCGAGGATGCAGCGCGCCAAAAATTGGCCAAGGACATTCTCAATGAACTTATCTCTTAGGTCTCTTAAAAATTCGTTACTCGTTACTATTTACTCGTTACCGGTATGCCATCATCCGAAGCCAAGAAAACAAAGAAAACTATCGTCAAATCAACTCTAGTTTGGTTTGGCATTACCCTGGGAGTCATTGTCCTGTTAGGTGCAGTCTTGGGTGGCGGGGTTTTTGCTTATACCCGGATGTATAGCAACCGCATTTATCCCGGAGTGCGCGTCTTGGGCGTTAGGCTTGATGGCCTGAGCAAGGAGGAAGCTAGGCGGCAATTAGACAAAGCAGTTGATGCCTCTTTGGAAAAAGGTTTGGTTTTTGTTTTAGATAGCAAGCAAGAAACTATCCAAGTCTCATCTGACAGCGACTTGCCTGATTTGATCCGCTTTGATCTGGATAAGGCAATAGACGATGCTTATAATGTCGGTCGCGAGAATGCCATACCTAAAATTGCAGTTGAAATTTTGGCGGCTCGAATCCGTCCTAAACAAGTGGCCGTAAATATCGACATTGACCAGGATCGCATTAAAGAGGCTCTTAACCTCCAATTTGCAACTAAACTGCCCGAACCTGTAGATGCGACTTTTTCCATTGATGCTAAATCCGGAACAGAGCCAATGGTTCGTGTTTTGCCTGAAAAAGAAGGCAAGACTTTGGATTTAGCCGGAGTTTTCGAAAAGCTCCGCCAGCAAGCCGCCATCCTGGCTTTCCAGCCCATAACTTTACATGTCACCAAGCTGGCAGCCCAAAGAAAGTCGGCAGATCTCCAACCCTTGGTAGATAAGGCAGAAGAGATGCTGAACAGGCCTTCCTTAAAGTTCACGTATGATGGGAAAAGTTACAAGATCCCCACCTCCACTTTAGCGACTTGGATTATCGCTGATCCAAGAAGTGATTCTGTAACAATAGACAGCTCAGCTTTTGCTACCAGCATAAGGGACATTGTCAAAGGAGTTGAATCGGAGAGTAAGAATGGCAACCTCGAAGTCAAAGACGGCAAGATAGTCACCTTTACGGCTTCCACAGTCGGCAAAAAAATCAATATTGATAAGACTTTGGGGCCAGTCCTGAATTCTTGGCCGCCTTCTTCCACTTTCCCCTTGATCGTCGAAGAGGAGAGGGGGGCGATTACAGGCAATGATTTAGACCAGTTTGGCGTCAAAGAACTGATTGGAGTGGGCGTATCTAATTTTGGCAATTCCCCGCCCAATCGCATTAGAAATATCAAGAAAGCGGTTTATGAAAGGGTTAATGGCACATTGATTGCTCCCGATGAGGAGTTCTCAATGCTAAAGACTTTGGGGCCGGTGGACGGAGCTCACGGCTGGTTGCCTGAACTTGTCATTAAAGGCGACAAGACAATGCCCGAATTCGGCGGCGGCTTGTGCCAGATTGGTACGACCATGTTCAGGGCCGCTTTGGCTACAGGCTTGCCTGTCACGGAAAGACGGAATCATTCTTATCGCGTCAGTTATTATGAGCCGGCCGGAACAGATGCCACGATTTATGAGCCTTCGCCAGATCTGAAATTCAAAAATGATACGGGCAAGTACATCATCCTCAATGCCTATATCAAGGGCACGCAGGTCTACTTTGAAATGTGGGGGACTAAGGATGGCCGAAAAGTCACCCAGACCAAGCCCAGGATTTACAATATCGTGCCCGCCCCTCCCACCAAGTTGACGGAAACCGAAGATCTGGCTCCCGGCAAGAAAAAATGTTCCGAATCCGCCCATGCAGGCGCTGATGCCGAGTTCTCCACGACTGTTGAATACGCTGATGGCCGCAAACGTGAGGAGACTTTTTCCAGCCATTATCGCCCTTGGCAAGCAGTTTGCCTGATCGGTGTTGCCAAAGGTACTCTCGGAACAGCTACAAGCACAACGCCATAAACAAATTGTGTTATAATTCCACCGTATGCATCAAGACCTGCAGTCAAATTGGTTGTCTTCCGAAGAAGAAGGCCAACTTTCGGTAGACGTCTTCCGAGACGGGGATATGCTGGTGATTCGCTCATTGGTAGCCGGGGTAGCGCCGGATGATTTGGATGTTTCCATCAGCAGCGACCTCTTGACCATCCGGGGTAAGCGCAAAAATGAAAAGAAAGTCGGTTCAGATGATTGGTTTTACCAGGAGTGCTATTGGGGTGCTTTTAGCCGTTCAATAGTCTTACCTTGCCATGTGGCAGCCGATCATGCAGAAGCCCAGCTCAAAAACGGCTTGCTTGAAGTCAGGATTCCCATCCGTTCGGATGGCAGGCAGGTAAAAGTCAAATGGGGGTAGGGAACCAGGAAAATTTGTCCCCAACCGGCTGTTTTGGCCGGTTCTTTTTTGCGCTCAACCATGATATTCTATTATGGCCTTATGCAGGAGGAATCCAAAGGTTTGAAATTGGCAATAAAGCAACATTGGAACCAACTGAACAAGAAGCAAAAAAGCTTTTTTGTAGTATTTGTTTTGTGCGCGATAGCGGCCTTGGTTTTTTCATACTCAAGTGTTCGTGAAGGTATCAATGCGCCTTGGCGAGTTTCCATAAAAGATTTGGAAAAGAACAAAAGCATGCTCAAGGATTCGGATAAAGATAAGGAGAACTACCAAAAGCGGACTGATACTGACGGTGATGGATTATCGGATTGGGATGAAGAGCATCTTTACCACAGCTCGCCTTACCTTTGGAGTACGGCTGGCGACGGAATGCCTGACAATGTGAAAATCGCCATGGGCGAGAATCCATTATGCAAGCATGGCGAGCCTTGTACGGTGGAGGCAATGAGTTTTAATCTGCCGACCACGACTTATCCTGGTAGCAGTATGCTGGACAATAGTGTCAAAGATGATTTGGGGAATATCATGATGGGCGATAGCCAAGCGGGGCAAAATTTTAGGCAGGCAGCGAGCGAGGCTGGAGTTGATATGAGTTTGGATAGCGCGATCCCGCGCGATCCGGCACTCTTGCGACAGGCCTTATTGCAGACCGGCCAGGTTACCCAGGCTGACCTGGATAAGATTTCTGACCAGCAACTTTTACAATATTTTGATGAAGCCAAAGTTGAGCTTTTGAAGAGTAATCCGAATTTAGCCGCTACCTCGACCACAACAGGAGCCAAGAAAAGTAATACAACCAGCAACCCGGCTGCTGAATTGCCGAATTGATTATGCAAAAGAACGGCTTTGAAGCAGCAAAGAAAATAATTGTCAGCTTGGTTATCCTGGCAATGTTTGGAGCTTTGGTCGCTCCGTTCAGCCAAGTCTTTGCACAAGCCGGAGCCGTGCAAGATCCGGGTGAATCGCCACCAGTGGATGCGAATCCTTTAACTTGCAGTGAGCAATATGCCGCGCAGTTAATAGAATATCCAACGCACATGTTGAGCATGGGCACCGGGCAATTGGTAATGAGCGACACGTTGGCCACCCTTAAAAAGGACTATATGGAATGCGTGGCCACTAAAACAGCCAAGCAAAAGGATTGGTGGTACCGTCGGGGTTTATATCTGAAAAATCAATGGGGCACGCGGGTTTTGACGTCCATCTTTGGAGGCTTGGTTGATGCCATGGCCATGATCTCCCAGCGTATCGCTTATGAAGCGGCCGCTGATTTGCTTTATGGCAACCCTGGCAATGAGCCAAGGTTTTGGAATTCATCTTTTGATACTTGGTTGGAAAATGCCGGCATGGATGCCAGCAGCAAGTTTATTGATCGTCTGGATGTTGTCGTGGGTGACTGGACCCAAAGCACAACGGCCACTTATGACCCCAAGACTAACCAGGTCATCCCCGGTTTTAGGTTCAGTTTTTGTAAACCGCCCAATCCATATACTTTGCGTTTGTCTTTGGGCCTGGGTGAAGTCGCGAGGCTTGGCCCGGGAGCTTGTAACTTGAAAAAAGTTGCGGAGAATTTTAAGGCTATTGGCGACTTGGTATCTTCCGGCGACGCCATCCAACTCCATCGTCCCACGGTTCAATATGGCGCCAGCGACCTGTCAGTAGGCGTGGAAACCAACTCCACATATTTTAACTATTTGATCAATAAGCGGGCCGGGCTATCTTTGAACCGGCAGGAAGACCGTGGCTTGAGGCCGGTTATGGATGTTGTGAGCGGCAAGATTAAGATTCCTACGTTGATGATGGAGCAGAGCTATAGGGATTTGAGCCCGACTAAGATGGGCTTGAGCAGTGAAGCGGAACAGCGGGGCGCTATCGTGAGCGCTTATTTCCAAGTCGGATTGGAGAACATTCCCATGCTCGCTCTGACGACATTCACGAATACTTTGATTGTCGGTTTGTTGCACAAATGGCTCGATCCAAAGGGTGCCACTGGTCTCGACAATACAGCGACTCCGCAACAAATAACCATTACGGCTGAGAGTTTGAAGAATGCTGATGCAACCGGAGAAGCGCAAGATTTGTACGAAAGGCAGGCCTTTGCCAAAGCCTTAGGAGATTATTTGATACCGAATTTCGCATCGACTGAAGATCGAGACATTATATCTGAGTTAACAACTTGTAATACGCCGCGCAAGCGTTTCAATTGCGCCATGGACCAAGCCTTGGGCGTGGCTATCCAAGTCGGTACCAGGGAAGGGGCGCTGACAGTCGGTCGGGCATCAGGCATCGGGGGGCAGGGTGCGACTTTTAGCCCGGCTACCCAGGCCTTGCACAGTGACTGGGAGATGGTTCCGGAAAGCGATATTAAGAATAACACTGATCCCACCTGTGCCCAACGCGCTTATTGTGCCGGCAACCTTAAGAAAATGCGTTTGGCGCGTATCATAACAATTGGTTGGGAAATGGCGGCCAATTCACCTTATAATACAAAGCACAACGGCAAAAATATAACTTTGGGGGAGGTTATCCGCGGTTTTTATGATTGCAATGATCAAGGCAAGCTGGATAAAGATCATCCCTGGTGCCACCTGATTGATCCCAATTGGATTTTGATGGCGCCGAAGTACCAATGTCGAGCCACTGGTTTTAGTGATGCCATACTTCCTGGCGTGGGTACGCGCTTGGAAGATTGCGGCGACATGGTAAGTTGCCTTAAGTCAAACCAAAATAATGAGTGCGTGGGCGGTTACGGATATTGCTTGGCGGAACGCCCCGCGTGGAAGTTTGAAGCCCAAGAATGCGCTGAACAATATGTAAGCTGCCGTACTTATAATTATGTCGGTGGCCAAGTCTCCTTGCTGCGCAATACGACTGACAAGGGCAATTGTTCGGAAGAAAATATGGGTTGTACCTGGTATGCTACGGAGCGTTACGTGACCAGCACGGCCTCGCCGGATAACCTTTGGGTAAGTTCAGTCACCAGCGGCCCTCGGGTTTATTTTGATCGTGGAGCGCAACCCTGCTCTTCCGAGGGTTGCACTAAAGTTTTCAGGGTCACCACTGGCCAAAGTGCTTTGAATTTGGTGCAGAACGGGTCGTTTGAAAATCTAACGACAGCTACAATCAACGATCAAACGGTCATCCAAAAAGTAAATGGCTGGCGCACCGGATCAAATTGTACATTGGATAAAGCGATATTGAGTGATGCTTATGACGGGACATATTCACTATCTTTGAGTGGACAGACCTGTGAACCAACTAGTCAGGACATTGCGATTTACCCCGGCAGGTATTATGTCTTGAGCTATTACCTCAAAACCCAAGCCAAGGTAGGGAAAAATGTGGCTGACGTTAAGTTTTATAAACGCTTAGCCAATGGCAGTGTCCAGCAGATAAATGACAATATCACTACCTATGGAGATTGCAGTGCCTCGGGCGGTGACCTGACTTTTAGCAAGCAGGCGACCGATTCATGGGAAAGGATCAGTTGTGAGTTCGTTTCTCCTAAAGATGTTGCTTATATAACACTGAAACTGGGTGGTACTTCGGGAGTTCTGTTTTATGATGGAGTACAACTTGAAGAGAGCGAAGTCACGACGCCTTTCATAGATGGTGTTTCTCAGGCTTTGTTGTCTGACAAGCTCAAGACGGCCTATCTCAAGATCGCACCGGATGAATATAAATGTACGGGTGACGACACGAAAGACCATCCCGGATGCAAGCGTTTTGCGCGTGTATGCCGCCAGACGGATGTAGGTTGCCAAGGCTACAAGGATGTAGAGGATATAACAGCGCCGGAAATCCCTGCCAACTTAACTGCCAAGGACCTTTGTCCGGCTATTTGCGCCGGTTATGGAGAGTACCGCAAGTTGCCTTCGACTTTTGACCTGGTAAAAGACCCGTCCCACCCGCCTTTTGACGATCCGCAAGACGAGACCACCTCGTACTTCATTCCGGGCTCTTTGACTGAGGCCTGCTCGCTTGAGGATGTTGGCTGCGAACCGTTTACCAGCATGGAAGCAGCTACCAGCACCGGCGAAAAAGTCGCTTATTATAAAGATGTGCGCCTGTGCCAAAAGCCCAATGACCAGGCAGCTACGTATTTTACTTGGGAAGGGTCAGATGTTTCCGGTTATCAGATCAGAACTTGGTCGCTGATTGCATCTGATCCGGCCAACGTCACTTCAAGTGCGCCGAAATTAGTCTTGCGGGGAGGCAGCCTCGGGCAGATCAAAGATCCGGCAACTTGCAATGATGTAACTTGGAAGCTGGGCAATGACCCGGATTGCCGCCAGTTCTATGATGTGGGCGGTCATGTCTATTATATTTTTTATTCCCAGACAGTATCTTCAGACCCGACCTGTACGACTTATCGCAAGGATGACTCGACCGAGGCGGATTGCGTAAAGACCGGAGGAGATTTTGTGATGGCCAGCAAGTCCTGTACTTATCAGGCACTGCCTTCAGAAAGTCTGTCTTGTCCGGCCACGGCCGGCGGTTGCCGCGCTTACCTCGGCCCAACCGGTCGCAATGCAATCAATGTTTTCCGTGATACTTTTGCCACAGGCACCCAAATAGCTTTTGATAAGTCACAAGGCGGCAATACCACACTCCAATATTCCAATGAGTCGGTTTTGGTGGGGGACAGGTCGCTCAAACTCGAAGCTCCGCTCGGTTCATCAATTGATGCGACGCTCAAGCTGGCCATCAATTCGACCAGCACGCTCATGCGGGTTTCGTTCTGGGCCAAGGCCAACCGGCCACGCGGCCAAAACGACCAGCCTTCCAAAGTCATGATTGACGGGGTTGAGGCCGGGACTTTTTATCCGGATGCCGTTTGGTCCCGTTTTGAGGTCGGTCCTTTCACTGCCAAACAAAATCCGACACTCGTCGAGATTGTGGCCCCGTCCCAGTCCCAGACACAGAACAACATAATTTATGTTGATACGTTCAGCGTAGACCAGTTGAATGACGTGCAGTTTGTGCGCAAGAACCATTGGGCAATACCTTTGGCTTGCGACTCAACGCCCGAGGGCACGCCCGAACCGCGCTATATGGTAGGTTGCCGCGAATATAGCAGCCGAAACGGCGATACGGTTTTTGTCCGCAATTTCAGCCGCTTGTGCCGTGATACAGCCATAGGTTGCAGCGCCTTCATCGATACCAACGACAAGCCTCAGCCTTATTCCGAAACCAAGACAATCAAAGGCACGAATTTTCCTGCGGATTTTAACTTGAACAGCTATGCCAAGCACGGTGCGGCTAAGGCTTACGAAGAACAGTTCTTTGGCGATTGGTCGGTAACCAGCCAACCTTACCGTTATTATTACGCCATTGATGACGCCCGGGGGCGGTGCGATTCTTCGCAAGCTTCTTGCCGAGGTTATGGCAAACCGATTTTCCGCCAGGACAGGATTGCTTTGGCAACCACCACCTATCAAGTTGATCCGGCTAATGCGGACATATACTACAATCAAAAAGACTTGTTCGGTTTTGATACGGTCCTCTTTAAGGATGATTGGAGCAAGTATCTTAAGGACAATGGCGATCCGAACATGGCTTGCCGCAAAGACGAGCTGTTCTGTGACCAGTTCAAGAGCGGCAACGTGACAGAATATTTCCGAGATCCGGGTAAGCAGGCCTGCGTCTGGCGCGCTTCTAAGAAGCTGACCAAAAATGCAGCTTATAACATCCCGTCGGACGGAGATTATTCCGGTTGGTTCCGCGAGGGCACGGACATACCGTGTTATCCTCCCTACCTTTCGTCCGGCAATAATTATTTGATTCAGTACACCGGCGAAAGCGATTATGCGGGTTGGGGCGGCAAGTGCCCGGTTGACCAAAGCGAGTGTACCGAATTGGTCGATCCCAATGACACTTCTGATCAGTCGCATCCAAACGGAAGGTCTTATTATGTCATTAACGGTCCTAAGCTTGATAAATCTTCATGCGGCGGCACAGCTGATCCGCTTTCGGGCTGTATCCTCTTCCAAGATAAGGGGGTCGGCACGTTGCAGGCCAGCAGCCAAGCCACTTATTCCAAGGTCATGGCCGAAAGAGGGGCAGCCCAACCGCCTATTGATTGCAAAGGCAACCCGGGTGACCAATATTGCGTAGCGACCAGGAAATGTAAGAATTTCAAGTCCACCTACAATACTAATATCGTTGTCCCGCCGGGAGACAGCATCGGCGCCGCCGGGGACGAAAATGAGTTTAATAAAAATTGGACCAAATATCTAAAAGACAGCAATCTTGAAAATAAAGTTTGCACCCAACCGTCCCAATGCAATTCGGATGTCAAAGTCAGTTCTAGGGGCGGGGCCATGGTTACCATTGGTTTTGTTACAGGTGATTGTCCGGAAAGCAGCAACGATGCCAACGTGGTCATAAAAGTCAAAATGGACCGCGAATGCGCGCGTTGGATGGGTTGCCGCACGGGTGAGACTGTTTACGATGCCGGGCAGAATAAATACGTCACCCAATGTACGGACATGAATATCTGCGAACGCAATGGTTCGCGGAATGATGATATTTATTGTTCCAAATTTACGGAACGTGACAGTGAAAATTTCTTGTCGCCCGGCCAGTATGTCGATACTGACAGTTATAGCGGCCGCGAGGTCGGTTTCGGCAAGATGGATTATTCCGGCTTGATTTCACCCGACCATTATTTGGTGGCTGACATCCAGACCAGGGCGGTAGGTTATGACCTTTTGAGTGGCAGCAAGCTGGCCGACCGTTATCGCTATGATTTGCGAGCCGTAGCTGAAGTCCCAAGCGACGCTAAGGAAATTAAAGGCGTGGAAGACCCGCTCTTCAAAGTACCCGGCATAAGTTTATGTAAAGATGTGCGGACTGACCGCGTAGGTTATTCAGAAGACGGAAAGTGTATTTTGCCGATCAGCGAAGCTTCATCTTTGATGCTTGTCGCCGGACAACTGACAACGGATCTGACACGTGATATCAGGCAACTTTATAATTCCTTTGAATCAGGCTACGCAGATACAGGCAATAATGTGTTGCAAAGTGCCATGCCATTGCCTGAGTGCCAGATTTATCCGGAAGAAGCCTCTCCTTTGCCAAACCAGTACGTGGCAGAATGGAACAGCTCGGTCAACCCTCCAACGCCCAAGAAGATGGTGGAAGGTTATGAGCATGCCAACGCTTGCGTATATAAGGAAGATTGTTCCTGTTCTTACCGTAAAGTCAGGTATTCGGGCGGGGAGAGATATTATGCCCTGGATGGCGCTGCGCCGTCGGTGGGTATTTGTATGGGCGGCGATTTGGACGGACAACCCTGCGTACCCGGAGGCTATGTGGCAGTCGGCGCGCAGAACAGAGTTCTGTCAAAATCAACAGTCACGGATTCCTGCAAAGGGGGAACTTGCTTGCCTATCCAGGATGTTGTTTCCGTGTTTGGGAAATATGGTTATTGTCTGGAAAGGGATCTTACCAGGATTAGCTCAGCCTCCCAAACCATAGCTCCCTGCCTTACGTGGAGCCCCATGGCTGTTTTGGGCGGCAAGTACGACGTATCGCACCGTTCTCCAACCGCCAGCTACACTCCTCCGCAAGGCATGGGTGAGTATTACTGCTCAAGCGGGGCCAACGTGCAAAAGTTAATTACTCCAAACGTCACTACGGCTTATGAAGCCGGGTATATAAAACACTGGGCCAGTACGGATTTCATAATGCCGGGCAACCAGCAGCAGTTTGCCTATTCGCGGCCCGATGTCTGGTGGAATACCAAAACAAAGAATAATTACCAAAATATTTACCTTGATGGTTCGTCCAACCTTTACCAAGACAGTACTTATTCCGCTTGTCCCACTTGTTCAATTAAATTGGATGAAACTGCGGCGCACGTGTGCACAGTGGGTGTCGGCAAGGTTGGAAAAGGTTGTACCAACGACGTTGATTGCGGCAGTGGCGGTAAGTGCGGTGATAGTTCCACGCTGCGCGTAACCGGCAATGAAACCAAGAACATGCAATATGCCTGTCGCCGCGCATCCCTTTGCGAGGGCTTAAGGCCGGAAGACAAGGATGTGAGCACTTCTTGTGATACGGCTGAGAACCGTTTGGCAAAGAACAGCAAATGTCAAGATGCCAATAACCAAGATGGCCTTTGGATTCAGACAGGTGGGGGCTTCAGCCGTTCTTATTTGGAATACTTCATACCTTATCGTCCAAGCTTTGAGGGTTTGCAACAGGATGCTTCGAGGCCTAACCCCAATTACTTTGACTATCGGTTTGGGCTTTTCAGGTTCGGCATACAGCCTGATGCTGTCGGTTCTGCTTGTAAGTGGAATCCCAAGTGGTTTGGGATGGATTATCCGACTGTTAACCAGGACAAACAGACGGCTTTCTCTTGTACTAACTTTTTGCAGCAGGTCCAAAGCGCTTCCAACCAAATAACCCAGCTGGCGCAACAATCCATGCCCTTGATTTTGGACAGGGGTTCTGAGGAATTGTTAAGTGATCCGCAGGGCGTGCCGTATAAGCTGGGTTGTTTAGGCAACCAGTCAGGCTCGTGTTACTTTAAATTTTGGCAGTCCGGTTTCAATGACCAGGACCAGGGAGAATTCAATTGGATTGATGGAGGAGGTTATAAGACTACCCCCGAGACTTTTAGGTGGGAAAAGGTCTACAGCATCTGGTACGGCCAACAGTGCAGGTCCGGCAGACCCTATTTTGCCATCAGGGCCATGTTCCAAAATGTAAATTCCGCAGAAAATGCGCTGGAGCCGGACGAGGCCAGGTTTGATAAACTTTCAGGGCCTTGGCAGTTCATAGGGTTTTGGGTCACGACTTGTATGCCCAACCAGGTCTTGAATGATCCTGGTTTGATGTATTTGCGTTTGGATATAGTTAAGGCAGATGTCTGCAAGGAGGTGTCGCAGGTTATTGCGCCATATACCAGGGAAAGCGCGGCTTTCGCTGACAGGGTCTGGGCCCAAGGGAGGTTTATCTTGCCGGTTTTGGGTTTGCAATATAATTCGCCCAATGAACCTTTTGGGTCAGCCTTGGCTACCAAGCAGATTGGCAATGATCCAATGCTCATGGGCGCTTCGGTCCCGCTTTCAGGCGATTACCTGAAATCACCGACTTTCGTTGATTCTGGTTTGAGCATGCAGAGCATATTTAATGATCAGCAAAATTCCTGGATGCCTTTGTCAAATTTGTTTGCCAGGATTTATAAGGTTTACCGTTGGTCGCCTTACACGGTCAATGTAGGGGACTGGGCCTGCGTCAAGGGAGATAAGATGGCCAATAAATGCAGTGTGAATGCCAACACTTACCAGGGTCTGATAGATTGCGGAGATTACGCCACTTGCTCCGATGAACTTGATACAAGCTTGGTCAACCTGGATTGGCGTTGCAATGCCTTGTCCGGCGTTAACCGCGGGTTAAGTTGCGGTACGTCGAATAATTGGACCTCGCCGACCAGAAACTCTGATCCGATTTGCCATAATGCGGCTGTTTACGCCCACAGGGATTCTGTAACTAATAATATATCCACTAGCCATTGCAGCGAACAGGATACGAGTGATTGCGTATTGTCCAAACCCGGTTGCGAACCGGCCAACCAAGCCCACCCTGACTTTTTGGCCTACACGGTTAACAGCAAGGATTATGACCCCGCCAAGAAAGACTTTACTATCAACTTTAAGCCGTTTATATGCACGGACCAGAATTTTTATGCTTTTCCGACTTTGGAAACGGTCAGTGCCAATACCATCCAGGCGTCCAAATGGTCTGATGCCTCCATGCTGCTTTATGCTGCTTTGAAGGTTTCCTTGAAATGGAGATGTGATTACAATTTAGACGGTTCGCCGCCGACCTGTGATCCTATAAGCGACTTCTGTGGGCAAGGCCAGGGCAACGCCAGTGTTCTTGGTATTTTAGCCGCCCTCAATGCTCAATTGATAGGCGCCAACGACTCATACGACATGAGGAGCGCTTTTAAGGCAGCTTTTGACAACGAAAAATCCCATCCCAACTTTAACGGCATTGATTCGAGTTACAATGCCTTCACCTCGCCGCTTAACGGAGTCATGAACCTATGGAAGACAAAAGGTATAACTGAAAAAACACTGCCTATCAGAATTGCCCTGGGCAAATGGAATATAGATAGGCTTAGTCAGCTGATTAATTATAAATGCAGCGCCGATTCGGTTAACGCAGACCACCGTTGCCTGGCCATCGGTTCACTGCCAACAGATTTGAATACGTTCATACAAACGCATAACGGAAACCAGCCAATCGCCAATGACTTCCCGAATTTGTATAAGTCCTATCAGACTTTATATTGTCCCAAGCGCATAGACCCCTGCGGTACGCCCGGCGTGCCCCAGTACCCGTATTACAATCCTCCTCCCGGCAAGTCGGTTATGGATATGGAAGGCTTGTCGCCGCCAGCTTGCGGTTACTGTTCTCTGAACGATCCCACCGGATGGGGCGCTTCCCAGAATGACCAGTATTACGGAAAGATGCCCAAAGACGCCCAAGGCAAGGATACCGGTTATTGCGTAGGATTTAGCAAATATTCACGTTGCAGTACGAATGCCGATTGTACGTTCAATAATTTTGAATACTGGGGCGCCCATCAGGAAGAGACCAGGACAGACGGCATACTTGGTTATGATTATGACAACCTGACAGTTGATTTCCCGTTGTTATACCTGCAAGATGACAAGTCTCCGATAAGCAAGGATCCGCAACCCACTGCCGTGAACCTGCCTACGCCTTTGTTCGAAAAAACAGACTTGGTACCGGGCGATCTGATTAAGGATGAATACCGTGTGCCGGATAAATATTCCGAACCGGCCGTTTTGACCGTCTTGAACAGCGGCGACAGTGTATGCCTATTAAGACCCGTCGGCAAAATTTGTATGGCCATCGCCCAAGAATTGTTTGATAGGTATGGCGAGACCAACAAGACGGACGGCGTAGCCTTGGGCTATAAGGATATGCATAGTGGCCAGTCAACTCTGAACAAAGTCGGGGATGTGATGGCTAAGCTGGCCCAAGATTCTTATTGGGCCCTAGTGCCAGGCTATAACGGGATCAAGCTAATAGAAGATATTTGCGGTGATAAGTGCGATCCGTCTGCCGGGCACAGGAAGGACTATGGTGATACCTTGATAAAGGAGCTGATGCAAGAATTCGATAAATGCGAAACCATTTGCGATAACGGCGCCGTTTTGGCACCCAACGGCTATGCAGCCCATTTTGAGGATATTGTTAATAAGAGCGTGGCCACACCGACCTCAAAACCTGTCAGAACAGTCAGCCTGGCTCCGTTTGTTGTTAATCCATTATGGGAGACGATTCGTTCAATCGGTTACTCCACAAATAAGACAATAAGTTATTGCGAAGAGGACGGGGATAATTTTGCGAAAGACAATAATTCTTGTTGCCAGGGTAGCAGCTTCCAATCTTCTTATGTTACGGCCTACTTCTTGAAGGGATTGTATTACCAATATAGCTGGCGCTTTCAGATCCGCAATATATATGATGAAGACAAGTGCGGGGATGTACCGCGTACCTGGGAATCGTATATGCCGTACGCAGTCGACGGCGTCCCTCTGGCCGGCATATTTAATATAACTTCTCAGTTGACTGGGACTTTCTTGGACAATTACCCCCGTTTTGAGCTCCTCTGGCCTAATGGTTTTGACCATAGGCTCCAGGACCTGGGCAAAGATACTTTGGTAAATGACATGTTCCCCTGGTCTGTAAGTGAGGTTTATTTTACCAGCCTGTTCCCTCTACTGGATAAAGGTTACAGCTTGTTTGACACGAACCCAGCGAAAATCCTTTACAACGGTGCAATCAGCTGGTTCCAGTATATGAGGATTTGGAGTGGTTTTGGCTATTCCGAAGATCTTAAAAATGCTTTTGACAATTATTTGGTGGCTTTACAGGACAAAACCAACAAGCAAGCGGCCTTTGATAATGCCAAGGCCAGTGATGACAAGGCCTGTTCCAATCAGCCAGACCCTTTGTTTTGTGATTATTCCGCAACCACTAAAGCTCAAGCGGAGTTGGATAAGATAAAAGATGATTTTACCAAGGCAGAAGCGGCTTATCAGAAGCAATATAAAATTGACATGCAGGACCATTATTTCAGCCAGACGGGCTGGGGGACTTTAATAGACGAAAATGATCCCAGGCTGCAGCTTTATCCGGGGGCTTTGCCGGCGGCTAAGCCTTTGGCAGACAAGGCTGCTTCTGCAGCAGCTCCCCTTAAGCCAATATTTGTTCCTGGCCATTGCGAGCCGCCTAAAAACGGTACGGATTTTGACTCTAAACAACTGGCCGCCCGCGGCGTTGACCTGGGGCTGCAAGATAAAGATGCGGGTAAATATAATATTGCCGGCAAACCGGCATTTACCTGGCCAGCGGGCGGGGCTAACGATTCTGGCTATAAGACATGGTATACCGATACAGTTTATGGAGGCGCAGGTTTTAGCAGCGGTTGGCATGGTGCGACAGATTATTACAATCCGCCGAATCAGGTTCAGTCGGACAAGCTTGAGGGCGATGGCACCGGCGCGAGCAATGGGTATACAGCTGCGACTTATGACAGTTTGGTGAATATCACCAATCCTCCCGAGGCGTATATTCCGGCAGAAATTGTTCCTGATCCGTTGGGACGATTCGGTGAAGACATCCTTATGCCGGCTCCGGTAGGCAGCGTCGGGAAAATAAGCAGAACCACTTGTCGTTGCGATGGAGGCGTATTTGACGGCCAAGCCATGTCCAGTATTTTGGATTGTAATTCAAAATTGCAAGCTTCAGAAAACCCTTTTGCTCAGGATGGCTTAGGCAATTTAATACATGACCCGAATGTTTCTTATCAACAAGATCCATCTGCTTATTGCAAGCCGGTCAGTAAAGAAGACGGCAAGCCTACTGATGAGTGCCAGGCCAAAACCGGTGAAGCCGGTAACCCGGACCCGGACCTGGATGATAACCTCTGTACCCACCGTCCGGGTTATGTGCCACGCGGCGATGTTTGTGCCGACGGACGTGATCAGTGCTTGGTGACATATAACTTGCACGATAATGTTTCAGTGGATTCCTATCTTAAATCCAAGGACGTTAAGGCCGCGCCATCGGCCACAGACGTTACTCCTGGTTTGGACACTTATCATTTCTTGAGCGGCTGTGGTGCCAACGGTTGCGATCTGAGTCAAGGATTCAGGCTTAAGGATGATAAGCAGCTGACAGCTCCTTATAAACCGCAACCGCCTATGGTAGCGGCTCCGGATATGACTAAGAGTTCAGCTTCCGCCAATGCCGTACCGATTGCCGCGCTGGATGCGTTCACGATTAACAATCTGCCCCAAGGCTTATTATTTGCGGGCGGCGGGCAAAGCTTGGTAACCATGAGGTTCTATGCTTGGACAGCCCATGATCAGGGTCCGATTAAGAAGATTGTGATCGACTGGGGCGATGGCACTGTCAATCGGATCGATTATGCGCAAATGAAGAACCAAAAGCCGATATGCAATACGGATCGTGAATGTGCGACTGTTCCGGGATTGGCTTGCTCAGGTGATGCTGATTGTCCGCCGGGTACTGGCGGTTGCGTCCCGACCGGTTACTGCAAGAAGCAGTCTTACACGCCATGCCACCGGGACAGTGACTGCGACCAAAAATCCAAAGGTGACACTTGTGAATATAGGATTTTGTTTGGCAACAGTCCGGATGCTTGCCGACAAGGCTATATGGAATTTGGCCACGTTTATAAATGCGAGACCTTGAAAGATATTCCAGATTTCAGTTGTTATGACAATACCGGTTCTGATTTGAAGTGCTCCAAAGAACCAAACCTGACATGTGATTATTGCAAGGAAGGTGAGTCGTGCGTTAAGGGGCTTGCTCCCCAGAAGGGCTGTTTCAACGAGCAACTTAATCATTGTCGCTTTACGCCGCGAGTCATGGTGTTTGATAACTGGGGTTGGTGCACCGGGGATTGTTCAAACGTCAATGACGGCAAGGCTGATGACAGGATAGTCCGCCATCCGAACCTGGGCTGTTATGACGGCTCCCAAACTAAGATTAACTCAGAAGTCATGTCCAAGCCGGCAACCAGCCAAGTGATTTCTTCGAGGCCTTCAAAGACGGGATATAATGCCCAAGAATGTGCTGATCAAGATTCCTTGGTAATTAACAGCTTTATTCCCAAGGACAGTATCTATTATCAGCGACGTCCATGGATTGTGTACCAGGGAGCGATTGAGCTGCAGGCTGGCGAACAGGCTCTGCAAGGTCTCAATCTGCAAAGCGGCAGCCAGAATACATGCGAGCAAAATTGCCAACTCGCTTACAATGTTTGTCAGGCCCAAAATAAGCCTAATTGCGCAGTAGGTTTATCCTTGTGTACCCAAATGTGTGGCAGCAAGATCCAATAATTGATCGCTAGGATTTGACATGAAGCGAAATGGAGTATATAGTTAGCAAGTTGACTCGTTCTGGATGAACGGGTCTTCTTTTACCCCAAATTGATAAAACATCATTAACCCTATGGCATCACAAATATCACAAGCTATCAAAGCTATTTGCGACGAAAAGTTGCTGACGGAAGAAGCTGTACTCGAGGCGGTCGAAGCAGCCTTGGCCGCGGCTTACCGCAAGGATTTTGGCAATAAGAACCAAAACATAAAAAGCGAGTTCGATCCAGAGCTTTATGACGGAGCTACGGCCGGTATCCGCATTTTTGACGTTAAGGAAGTTGTGGCAGACATGGAATTGCCCGAAGATTATTTCGAGCGTTTTGAGGCAGCTCACGTTGGCAAGAAGGATAAAGATCGACAAGCTCCCACGTCAGCTCCTGTTGAACAACCGGTGGCTATTCCTCAAGGAGAGGAAGGCTCAGAAGAAGAATTTGTTTTCAATCCCAAGACAATGATCATGCTTTCTGATGCCCGCGACCTTAAGCCTGATGCCCAGGTTGGGGATGAGATCCGTGTCGAGTTGGCTATCCCAACCGCTTTCGGGCGCATGGCAGCCCAGACGGCCAAGCAGGTCATCATGCAAAAACTACGCGAAGCTGAACGCAACGTCATATATCAGGATTTTAAGGAACGTGAAGGTGAGCTTATGAATGTGACTGTCCAACGCCGCGAGGGTCGTGTTGTATTGATTGATCTTGGCCGTGCGACCGGCGTCATCCTGCCTGAAGACCAGATCGAAGGTGAGCGTTATTTCCCCGGCACTCGCATCAAGGCTATCTTGCGTGAAGTGACTTTAACCAACAAAGGCCCGGAAATCAGGCTTTCGCGTTCCAGCCCAGGCTTGGTGGCTGCCATGTTTGCCCAAGAAATTCCGGAAGTTGCCAACGGCGTGGTTGAAATCAAAGACATTGCCCGCGAGTCAGGCAGTCGCACCAAGGTGGCTGTCACGACCAATGACGACATGATTGATCCAATAGGGTCTTGCATTGGCCAACGCGGCACGCGTATCCAAACCATTATCCGCGAATTGGGCGGTGAAAAAGTTGATGTCGTCCTTTGGAGCGAAAATGAATCAGAATATATTGCCGCCTCATTGAGTCCGGCCCGGGTTATGAATGTGGAACTCAAACCTAACGAACATTTGGCGATTGTCCAAGTCACCCCGGATCAGCTCTCGTTAGCCATTGGCAAGGGCGGACAAAATGTCAGGTTGGCTGCCAAGCTGACTAATTGGAAGATTACTGTCATTAATGTTGAGCTTGGCCAGGTTGTGGCTGACTCAGAGGTTGGTGAGATTGCCAAGGAAGATGAAACTCCAAAACAAGAGGTAGAGGCCACTGCGACCGAGGAGAGCCAGACGAGTGAAGAGAAGTCTTAGTTAACCAACATATATATTATGATGTGGCTTTATAATGAAATCCTTTTTCGTCCGATTCTCAACCTGTTGATTTGGCTTTACGGTGCTTTACCCGGGGCTGATTTGGGCATCGCGATTATCGTTTTGACAATCATCGTCAAATTGATCCTTTATCCGTTTACTGTTTCTCAGATTAAACAGCAAAGGGCCTTGCAAACCATGCAGCCCAAAATTGCTGAGATTAGGAAGCGGCTAAAGGGTGATAAGGAAGCTCAAGCCAAGGAGCTCATGGAGCTCTATCGTAAAGATAAGGTTAATCCGGCCGCTTCTTGTTTACCTTTGGTTATCCAACTGCCAGTTTTTATTGCTTTGTACCAGGCCTTGTCTGTGGGCTTGAAGTCACAAGCCCTGACCATGCTTTATTCCTTTGTACCCAATCCAGGCACTATCCACGCCATGCTTTTCGGGTTCATGGATTTGACCCAACCGAATTATGTCTTGGCTGTCTTGGCTGCTGCTGTGCAATTTTGGCAGACATGGATGATGATGAAACCGCCGGGCGCGGCCACGCCTCCGCCGTCCGAGGTCAAGGAAGATAAGGGCGCCAAGGATGAGGACATGGCAGCCATGGTCAATAAACAAATGATGTATGTCATGCCAATCATGACATTGATTATTGGCATCAAGTTACCCGGAGGATTAACGCTTTATTGGTTCGTTATGAGTTTGTTGACAGTCGCTCAGCAGTATTGGCTCATGCGTAAACCAATCCCGCCAACTCCCGAAGCTCAATTGCAATAAATATGTTCAGATTCAACCCCAAGTCGCGCCTTACGGTTCGCACCAAGTCCGGGACTTTGCTGGGTATAGTCATCACTGTCGAAGTCAACCAGGCTACTGGCAGGATTGATACTTTCTTGGTGGCAGCGAGCCGTGTCTTGTCGGTTATCTCTGATAAGTCATTGGCCATAAACTGGAGTCAGGTGGTTGATTGGCAGGATGATGAGGTTATTGTGGCTGATGCAGTAGAGCGCGAAGCAGCGGTCAATGTCGCTGTAGCAACTCCGGCCACGCCACGTTCGTTCGCGAACGACGTGGCCGCATCCTCGGTGCAAATGAGCGAACAGCAATAATCCATTATCGCCAGCACTATGGACCATGTGCGAAGCGCGATTATAAGGACACTAGCCTTTCAGGCTGCTTGGGGTTATGCGCCAACGCGTTTGCAGTTAGCCATGATGTTGGATGTGGGTTGTGTTGAGACACAAGATATTACGCCTCAACAAATCAACACAGCAGTTGTCATGGATGAACTGGATCGCCTGATTGCAGAAAATATTGTTTGCGAACAACAAGCTCATGTAGCTTTGGCGCATTTTGCTTACCAAATAGAAAAAGGACGGGCAAAAGAGTTTTATTTCCCGCGTAAATTGCGACGTGCGCGGCAAGTAGCCTCATACTTAAGCCGTTTGCCTTGGGTGCGCGCCGTTTGTTTATGCAATACAACTGCTTTAGGTCAAGCTCGCGATGAAGGTGATTTGGATTTTTTTGTAATTGCCAAAGCCGGTTCTATTTGGCGCACCAGGTTTTTTGCAACCCTGCCTTTCAAACTATTGGGCGCCCGACCGACTTCTGTCATTGCGAGGAGCGGCAGCGACGAAGCAATCTCCGGAGATTGCCACGCTACGTCTAACTTCGCTCGCAATGACAAGCCACGAGCAACAGATCCAGTTTGTTTATCATTCTTTGTGACAGATGATTCATTAGACCTTTCGCCTCACATGTTGCAGGGCGATGATCCGTATTTCCGTTATTGGTTCTTGTCGCTTTTACCCCTGACTGACGATGGAGTGCTGAAGAGTCTTTGGGACCAGAACATTAAAATCAGGCAGAGGCACCCTTTGGCAAAGCCATGGATGCCCTTGGATGGCGATGATTTGCTCAAGCCCACCAAGCCTGCCCAGCAGCCGGTTCGTTCATGGCTAGAGGATACCTTGAAAAAGGCGCAGCAAAATAAGTTTCCTGCGTCGATTAAGTTAATTGCCAACCAAGACACGAGGGTTGTTGTCAACGACCAGTGCCTAAAGTTCCATGTGGATGATAAACGTGAGAAGTATTGGTCGGATTATTGCGATATCTGTAAACAATATGGGATTGAGCCGTAAAGCCTACGAAATAGTTTGGCGCCTGGCCATTCTTACGTTGCCTTGGCAGACGCGTTGGTTTGTTGATGCCCAACTTGTTGGCTGGCCTTGGGAGCAGGGGAGGATCTCGATTTATATTGCTTGGCTGCCTTTGGTAGCAACTATCATCCTCGGGATTTTTCAGCCCAAACGTGCTCTGCCTTTTTCTTTTCGTCGTAATTTGTTTTGGCTAATTGCGGCTTTGGGAGCCTGCACTATAATCGCCGCACCATCGCCTGCCACGGCAGCCATCCAATGGTGGATACAAGTGATATTACTTGCAGCATTTTTTGTTACGTTATTTAGAACCAAAGTCGAACCGGTCAAGGTTGCTCTTTGGTTTGTCTTATCACTCGTGCCGCATGCTCTGCTTGCCATCTGGCAGTTCGCAACGCAAACAGTCATTGGCAGTTCGTGGCTTGGAATGTCGCCGCAAAACCCGGCTGACTTGGGCGTCTCAGTTGTCCAGACTTCTGTTGGACGCTTCTTACGCGCTTATGGCGGATTTCCTCATCCCAACATCCTTGGTGGTTGGATGGCAACAGGATTGCTCACTGCACTTTGGTTCAACATTCCCCCTCTTAAATTAAGAGGGGGCAAGGGGGTGATATGGTTAATCGAGGGTCTCTTCACTCTCGCGCTTTTTTACTCTTTTTCCCGCAGCGCCTGGCTCGCCGCTGCCGTCGGACTTGCCCTGTTCGTCATTCCGAGCGTAGGCGCCGCGCCCGCCATCGCTACGCTCAGGCGTTGCGGGCGGGAGGAATCTGCGAAGCTTATGAACTTGGGTGAATCTGCGAAGCTAACAAACGTCGTGAATCATCCCAACGGAGCCAAACGACGGTGGCTTTCTTTCGCTATCCCCATCATCCTCTTTGCAACGTTAACTATCGTCCATCGCGACCTCGTATTCACGCGCCTGCAGACGACGTCCCGCCTCGAGCAGAAATCGATCGTGACCAGGCTGCAGACGCTTAAGGACGGCATAGACGTCTTCCAATCCCGTCTGCTTTTCGGCACTGGCCCGAACTCTGAATTGCCAGTTTTGGCCTCCTTAAAAAAACAATGGATAGAAGAAGACTCAATCCGGATAGCTGCAATCGGTCAATTCCCCGGTCACCCTAACTCTTGGAACGCTGACGAGTACGTGCGCAGCCGCATGGCGGCCATCGGACCGCTCGAACCGCCACACATAGTTTGGTTGCTGATTCTCGTCAACTTCGGAATCGCAGGTTCTTTATTTATTTTTGGCTTTGGACTTTATTTGCTACGGAGTATTTTGAATAAATGGAGCTCGCTTGATCCCAACGCAAAGATATTCATTCCAACTCTTGCTATTTGCTATTTGATCCTTGCCACGTTGGACCATTATCCATGGTCACTTTGGTCCGGTCAGGTGTTGTCGGTAGTTGTTGTTTTTGTCATCCTGAGCGCAGTCGAAGGATCTGGACCGAAACTGGATGAGAAACATAGCCCTCGATTATTGACAGATGGGTCGGAAAGTGCTTAAATTCGGCCATTGCAGTAAACGTTTCATTAGGAGGTCGAGTCATGGGAAACCCGGCGAGATTCTTTCTGATCATCCCGAGCAAGAGCTATCCGACGCAATCGGAGATGGAAGCCCTCAGGCCCGGCGATTCATTGCGTTTCACAGTCGTGGAAGGCGACCTGAAGCATGCTGCATCCTCGGAGAAGCTGGATGTCGAACTGACTCCCGTTCTCCACCCGGGTGGTTATCGCGTCGATGAAGATCCAGTGGGTGTCTGGCATATAGAGGGTACCTTCAAGATCAACGGCGAGGTCTTCACTGGTCAGTGCCTGTATGAGGTCGATCCCGAAGCGTGTAAGCAGTTCATGAAGATACCTTGTTATGGTCACAGCCGCGGTTTGGTTCAGATCAACCCGTAGCAGGCAGACTCCTCGCAGAGCTCAAGTTGGCACCCCTCGCCGGCTTGAGCTCTTGTTGTATATATTGAGCTAAAATTTAAGACCTATCGGCGGTTGACAAAACCGCTGATTTGTAGTATATTGCTCAATTCTCTAAAGCATGGCGTGGTGTCGTGCCGAAGGGGGTACACCTCAAGGAGGTCTAAAATGGACATTCGTAGTCATCAAGTGAAGAAGATTCTGAGGGTCGGCGTTGTGGTGGATGGACGAGTCGTAGCTGAGAAGCTGTACACTCCCGGCTCCGAGGTCACCATTGGGAGCACGCCGGACTGCGACTTCACGCTGCAGGATATTCTGTTCGTGAAACACGTACTCTTCACCTACGGGCCTGACGAGAGCACCTTGGCCATGCTACCCGGCATGACGTACAAGCTGTTCATCACGGATCAGGGTCTCAAGGAAGGCAAAGTATCCAGGTCCGAGGTCACGAAGGAGTTCAAGGTTGTGCCGTACTTCCGTGGCAGAGTCACAGTGGGCAGTGCCTCGTTTCTCCTCCAGTTCGTGGACAGGCCCGAGCGGCCCGAGCCGCCCAAGAAACGCACCTTGCGAGGTTTCATCCGAAGGATCCTGTTCGGGCCTGACGCTGACTACCTCCCCACGTGCCTGTAGGCCCCAGGCCGCCCCTCAGAGCTCAAGTTGGCACCCCTCGCCGGCTTGAGCTCTTGTTGTATATATTGAGTGTCTTGACGCTTAGCCTAGCCAACTATAAGATGTTTCTACCCTTTAGCAGACTCAACTCAAGACTGCTAATAGAGGTCTAAAATTTAGCTAAATAACCCAATTATATTTTTATGAATTTACGACCCTTGAACGATCGACTGATCGTCAAAGCACTTCCCAAAGAGGAAGTGACAAAGTCAGGAATTATCTTGCCTGACACTGCTGATAAGGAGCGTCCGGAGCAAGGCGAAGTAATCGCTGTTGGCCCGGGCAAATTATTGGAAGATGGCAAGCGTTCTGCAATGGACGTCAAAGTCGGCGATAAGATCCTTTTCAAGAAATATGCGCCTGATGAAGTTAAGGTTGAAGGCCAAGAATACTTAGTCATCTCAGAGTACGATGTGCTCGCAGTACTCGAATAATTTGAATCTATGTCAAAACAACTTCTTTATAATGATGCTGCCCGCCAAGCTTTGAAGCGCGGCGTGGACCAGCTGGCCAATGCAGTTAAAGTCACTTTGGGTCCGCGCGGCCGCAATGTCGTTTTAGACAGGGGTTATGGCACGCCTTCCATGACCAAAGACGGCGTGACGGTTGCCAAGGAAATTGAGCTCGAGGACAAGTTTGAGAATATCGGCGCTGAACTCGTCAAAGAAGCCGCTTCCAGGACAAGCGACGTGGCTGGTGATGGGACAACGACTGCCACTGTGTTGGCTCAAGCCATGATTGCCGAGGGCATCAAGCACATTACGGCCGGTGCCAACCCGCTCGAAGTCAAACGCGGCATTGATAAAGGCACAGAAGCCATCGTCAAAGAAATCCGCGAGAAGATTGCCAAACCGGTCAAAGACCAGGAAATAGAAAACGTTGCGACCATCTCAGCCAATGACCCGGAGATCGGTAAGATTATTGCTGAAGTCATGCAACAAATGGGTAAGGACGGCGTGATTACAGTTGAAGAGTCACAGACTTTTGGCATTGATAAGGAAGTGGTGTTGGGCATGCGCATTGATAAGGGTTATGCCTCGCCCTATCTGATTACCAATTCTGATCGCATGCTATCTGAATATACTGACCCTTACATTTTGATCACTGATAAGAAAATCAGTGCCATCCACGACTTGCTGCCAATCCTCGAAAAGATTGTGCAGACCGGCAAGAAAGATATTGTCATCATTTGCGATGATATCGAAGGAGAGGCCCTGACAACTTTAATCGTTAACAAATTGCGCGGTACTTTCTCTGCTTTGGCAGTTAAAGCCCCTGGCTTTGGCGACCGCCGCAAGGAGATGCTGGCTGACATTGCGACTGTGACTGGCGCGACAGTCATTACTGATGAACTTGGGCGCAAGTTGGATTCTATCACCATGGAAGACCTGGGTTCAGCCCATAAAGTCATTGCGACCAAGGACCATACGACTTTTGTCGAAGGCAAGGGAGACCAAAAGAACGTTGATAGCCGCGTGGCCCAGATCCGCAAGCAACTCGAGAACACTGATTCTGATTTTGACCGTGAAAAATTGCAAGAACGTTTGGCCAAACTGGCCGGCGGCGTAGGCGTGATTAAGGTTGGTGCTGCGACTGAAGTCGAAATGAAAGAAAAGAAAGATCGCATTGACGATGCCGTAGCTGCCACTAAGGCCGCTGTTGAAGAAGGGATCGTGCCGGGCGGCGGCGTGGCTCTGATACAAGCCATGGCGGTTTTGGACAGCCTTCAGCTTGAAGGTGATGAGAAGGCCGGTTTATTGATTTTGAAGAAAGCCATCGAAGCTCCGGTTTATGCCATTGCCGAAAATGCCGGCCGCAAAGGCGATGTTATCGTCGAATCAGTCAAAGCCAGTGGCGGTAAGTTGGGCTATGATGCTGCCAAGGATGAGATGAATGTTGATGTCGTGGCTCGCGGCATAATCGATCCGGCTAAGGTGACGCGTTCTGCCTTGCAAAACGCCTCTTCGGTCGCCGGAATGTTCCTGACAACCGAGTGCGTGGTGACTGATTTGCCAAAAAAGGAAGCCCCAGCCGTCCCTAATATGGGAGGCATGGGCGGGATGGACTACTAACGGTACGAATTAACAATTAACAATGAATAATTAACAAATTGAGGAAGATCTTCCCTTTTTTGCTTATTTGGGGTATCATTGAATTATTAATTGTTAATTATAAATTATTAATTAAATTGAAGTATGCCAGAAGAAGCAAGCGCACCCGTCAAAATGCATTTTGACGAGAAAGATGTCAAGGAAAATTCAATTATTGCCGCCTTGAGCTATATCGGTATTCTCTGTTTAATTCCTCTCTTGGCCAAGAAGGATTCCAAGTTTGCCCAAGAGCATGGCAAGCAGGGTTTGGTGCTTTTGATCGCCTGGGTCGTAGTTGTGGTTGTTGGCTGGATCCCGATTCTGGGCTGGATCGTTGGTTTCTTTGGGAGCATCCTATTATTGGTCCTCTCTCTGGTAGGCTTTATCAAATGCCTCATGGGCGAGTTCTGGGAGGTTCCAGTCTTGGGCCAATATCGCAATAAGTTCAATTTGTAATTTTAGTTGGTTATGTAGAGACGCCCAGCTGGGGCGTCTCTTTGTATATTAGCACCCGGGGTTTGACAACATAGCTGTTTTCTGATATGTTCATCTTTCGGAAATTTTGGATTTAAGCTTATAATTAAGTTAAGTTTGAACATTACAAACACCCGGAAGAAACGATTATTCGTCTCATTTTGAGCCGGCTAACCGTTTCTCCCGGGTTATGATCACAAGCTTCTCGAGCAGTTCCTCCATGAAAGGAGATGCATCATGCATCGAAAGATTTTCGCGCTGTTGGCAGTACTCGTCGCTGTGGTGATGGTCGCGGGCGTTTCGTCCGGACAGAATAAGCCTGGCTTCTCTGCGCCTTCGTCCAAGTCGGCTACGAGCGCTCCGGCTCCGGTTGCAAGTGCACCCGCAAGCAACCTCACGCCCATGCCGGGCTCGACTGCCTGGACTGACGGTCTTTACCACGCCGCGTGGGGGAACATCGTCAGTAAGGGTGCGGTTGCCATCAGCAACGTCGAGGTCGTAGACGGAAAATTGCTTTTCGTAGCACGGATTTCGACGGACGACAGGTTCCATGTTGTGCTCGGTGACAAAATGCACAACAAAGGATACTTCGGCATCTCGGAACTCAAAGCCTCGGGATCGGGCGTCATCTCTTTCAGCGGATTGGACGGGCAAGAACTGTCTGAATATGAAGACGTCGAGAACTTCGAGGTGAAGGGCAGACATTCCGTGGGCCGTCGCGACTCTGGAATGATCACGGGCGTTGGCCACGGCATCAGCAGACCCGTACCAACGATGCCTCCTCTACCTTCGCGTATGTCCCATGGCATTCAGGTACGCGACTACATCTTGGCCAACGGCGAGCCCCTTCTGGTTCACTGCGATGATGACAGCTGCCGCGTCTGGTGGGGCGAAGCGGAAACCCGCCCGTTCGCCAGGATCTCCGATCTCGCTTTTGAGAACGGCAAGGTGAGCTACACCGCGCGCAACGCCGACAAGTCCTTGCAGGTGTTCTGGGGCGGGGCAGAGAGTCCCAAGTACAAGGAGGTCGACCCGTACGAGCTCGTAGATGGCAAGCCCATGTACTGCGGTACCGGGTTGGACGGCAAGAGCTACATCGGTGAAGGCGTGACGCGTTCAGCGCCGTTCGAGGAAATCGTGGAATACGGCGTCGAAGCGGGCAAGTCCCTCTACATCGCGCGCCGCGCCGTCGTTCCCGTCCCCGCCAAGAAGTTGTGATCCCACCTCCTAAGAACCGGCCAGAGACCCTTCGCGTAAGCGAAGGCAACTCCTCTGGGCCGGTTCTTCATTTTCAAAAAATTATCAATTCGTCTCGACAATCCGTCTTTCTCGCGGTAGCATGTGGCCATGCTGGATGATTTGAAACAGCGTTTAGTTGCCCTCCGCGCCAAGCTGGATGAAGCCTGGCAAGTTTTGGATTTGGCTGCACGCAAGGAGGAAATAGGCGCTTTGGAGTATGAAGTTTCTTTGCCGGATTTTTGGAACCAACCGGACAAAGCCAAACGCGAAATGCAAAAGATGTCTGACTTAAAAAAGGAATATGACCAATGGTCAGGCTTGCGCGCCGAGGTGCTTGAGTTGGATGAACTGGTAGAGCTTTCAGCCAAGGAAAAAGACCAGACATTTGAGTCAGAGGCAACTAAGAAATTGGAAGAGTTAGAAAAAAAGTTTAGTCAGATCGAGTTTGCCATAATGTTTTCAGGCGAGCATGACGCTTCCAATGCAGTCGTATCTATCCATGCGGGTGCCGGCGGTACTGATGCGCAGGATTGGGCCGAGATGTTGCAGCGCATGTATTTTCGTTACGCTGAAAAGAAAGATTGGAAAGTCAGGCTGGTTGATGAAAGCAGGGGAACAGAAGCCGGGATAAAATCCTGCACGTTTTTTGTGGAAGGCAGGCAGGCTTACGGCCATCTTAAAGGTGAAGCTGGGGTGCATCGCCTGGTCCGCCTTTCGCCCTTTAACGCCGACTCGCTTCGCCAAACATCTTTTGCGCTGGTCGAAGTTCTGCCCGAACTGGAAGATGACGCTGAGATAGAAATAAAGCCCGATGATTTGCGGATCGATACTTTTATGAGCGGCGGCAAGGGCGGTCAATCGGTTAATACGACTTACTCCGCGGTCAGGATTGTCCACTTACCGACTAAGATTACGGTCACCTGCCAGAATGAAAGATCGCAGGCCCAGAACCGTGAGACAGCCATGAAGATTTTGAAATCAAAGTTAGCCTTGCTCAAAGAAGAGGCTGTGCAGAAGGAGAAGCAAGAGCTACGTGGCGAGTTCCATAGCGCCGAGTGGGGGAGCCAAATCAGGTCTTACGTACTCCAACCTTATCGGATGGTCAAAGATCTGCGGACTGGATATGAAACTTCTGACACGGAGGGCGTTTTGGATGGCGATTTGGAAGCTTTTGTTGAAGCTGAGTTAAAACAAGGAGTCAAACCCGGGCAGGTCAGGGAAGATCTGAATAAGGAGTAGGCTTGAATTTGGGTTAAGGGGGTTGACAAAATCCCTTTTTTCGTATATAGATAAATCCAGCTCGTTGGAGAAAGGGAAAGCAAATGACTATAACCAATAGGCCTCCGCCCAAAGGCCAGGGTCTCGGACCTGTGACGCGTACCAAACCCACCCATTACCCCTGTGTGGTCCTCTGGGTCTTTCAGCCGCCCGATGGCCCCAAAACCGTCGGGTTCAATGAGCTGAGAAACGAAGCCGCCTTTGTCTCGCTAATCGAAGCCATGGACTACGAAGTCCGCCAGACGGGCGGAGAACTGCTGACCTTCAAGGTCGTTCATCCCGCACCTATCAGCCAAACAGCTTTTGCTGTGCGTTTCTGCAAGGTTGACGGAGAACGGGGATCGGACGAACTGTTCTGCGGCACATGTGGTGGCAAGACCACACTTGTCGGCTTTAAGGACAACGCCAAGAAGTAGAAGGAGGAGAGGAAGATGACGCAGAGAAAAATTTTGGTCGTGGAAGATGAATCAGCCCTCGCGATGACCTATGTAAGGGTCTTCGAGAAGAGGCAGGCGATTGTCCTTGTGGCCTCAGACACGGACACTGCCGCGGGTTTGTTTCTGGCGAACCAGGACATCACCGACGTGATCCTTGACGGCGAAGTGCCCGGTTCAATGACGACAACAGAGCTGGCTGCGGAGTTCAGGAAGGCATCGAATTGTCGGCTGGTGGCGGCAGTGGGAAGCCTGGAGAAGTCGTGCGAACTGGTCAGGCTGTGCGATGCATCTTGCGAGAAACCATTCGATGCAGCCACGCTTTGTGGACTACTTGGCCTCTCTTGATTGAAGATTCAATAGGGGCCTCTTTTTATTCCTTGATTTTAGATATAAGGTTATACTGACAATATGCAAATAATCAGTCTCGAAGACCAAAAAGCGGCCGTGGAACAAGCGGTCCAGGTTTTGCGTCAAGGTGGAGTTATTGTCTTTCCAACCGAAACCTCATATGGTTTGGGTTGTGATCCGCGTAACTTAGCCGCATTAGGAAAAATCTATCGCATCAAGGAGAGGTCGACCTCAAAAGCCCTGCCTTTAGTTTCGTGTTCGATTGAACAAGTGAGGAGCATATTTGATGTTCCTAAAGCCGTCGAAGAATTAGTTGCCAAGTATTGGCCTGGTCCGTTGACCATCCTGCTTGAACCAAAGGATATGAGCCTGCGCCATCAGATGCCTGTCTTTAAAGACGGTTTATCAGCCATCCGTGTCTCGTCACATCCTTTTGTCCAGGCCTTGGCTTGCTCCTATAATTTCCCGATAACTGCCACCTCGGCCAACATGACTGGCATGGCAGATCCTTATTCCATGAACGACCTGCTTAAGGTGTATAAGCCTGTAGACGCCAGCAAACAGCCGGATTTGATTATCGATGGCGGTGATTTGCCATACAATCCACCTTCAACCATTGTTAAAGTTGAGTCTGGAAAGATTGAAGTCCTTAGGCAGGGGGCAATTGAGTTATGACGCCTTCAGAAATAAAAGCCGCCATGGCAAAAGTCGGTGGCACCGCCAACAAGCATCTTGGCCAACATTTTTTGATTGATAATAAGGCTTTGGAAGTTATTGTAGAATCTGCGGAAATTAAAAAAAGAGATCGTGTATTAGAGGTTGGCCCGGGTTTGGGGGTTTTGACACGCGAGCTGATCAATCGCGGTGCAGATGTTATCGCGATTGAAAAAGACCGACGTTTCACTGATAATCTCAATAAGATTGCTGGCCTAGAACTGCATATAGGAGATGCATCAAAAAATGATTGGGACTCAATAGTTGGCAGCAAGCCTTGGAAGTTTGTATCCAATCTGCCATATGCCATCACCTCACTGGCTTTGCGTAAAGCTTTATACGCCAAAAACCCGCCAACAGTTATTGTTGTGCTAGTACAGCGCGAAGTAGCAGAGCGTGTCTTGGCTCGTGATGGAAAGACATCACTTTTATCCTTGATGGTTGGGCTGGCTTCGACAGAAGCGGACATTATCCGCCGCGTATTGGCTGGGGCTTTTTATCCACCACCCAAAGTTGAGTCAGCGATATTGAAAATCGTACCAACGTACAACGTACAACGTACAACATCGTGGGGGATCGAACCGGAAGAAGTGATGAAAATTGCAAAGCAAGGTTTTGCCCACCCGCGCAAGCTGCTGCAACGCAACTTGGGTATAGAAAGTGGTCAATGGCAAGAATTATCAAAGCAAATAGGTTTTGACATAAAAACTCGGGCGGAAGACCTTAAAGTTGAGCAATGGGTGGAACTGGCTAAAACGAACAAAGGCTCCGGAGAGTGAACTCGCGGAGCCTTTGAGTAGGTGGGAACCATCTCGCATTATCGCGGGGCGGCTGAATAGGAAGGGCTAAAGGGCGATTTTCGCGGTTTGGGTAGGTCGGGCTGTCCGAGCTCAAACGTGAGCTCTACCTCGAAGAGAGGACGCCCGGCTTCTTCTGGCAGGCGGAGCCGCTCGTTGAAGTCGCAGGACTGGGGCCTCCTGTCTCTCGGCCTCGTCCTCTTTGGTTTCTTGTCAGCCTCAACTGGTCGATGCCAGGTCTTCTTGATGCTCCCATCGGGCAGGGTGATTTCGGCTGTGACGGACTTCGTTCCACTGGGCCAGAGGGCAAGGCCGGTTTCACCCATGAAGAAGAGGGTGATCCAGTCGCAGGCTTCCTTGGTTTTGCCAAACGAGCTGACGATGAAGGTGTAGTCTTTTCCGTCCTTCTTCGTAGTGAAGTAGAACAGAACTTCCTGCAAGCTCACGCCTCTCTGGATCCTCCCTTGGGCTTCCTGCACGCTCCCGCTGCTCTGGCTCATCCTCCGAACGAATTGAGCTTTCATCTCATCTCCTCCTTACGCGGCGCGTTCCATGGCGCGGCGGGACAGGTGTCTCTCGATCTCGGGCAAGGTCTCGCGTTCGAGCTTGTCGAGTTCGACGAAGATCCTCATGATCTCCTCGTCGTGTTGCGGGTCGGCCAGAGCACTCAGGCTAGACCACTCCTCGCGCAGGTTTTGAATCTCATCCATGATCGAGTCGCGACGTTCTCGCACCTGGTCTGTGCTAAGCACGTGCAACGGGGCAATTGCGGGGACTTTGTCCATGATAGTCTCCTTGTGACGGCCTCGGGGAGGAGGCCGGATGGGCTGGGCACTGGCGCTAATGCTATGCGCCTTGTCAAAGAATTGACTAACTTTAGCATAAAAATCAGATTTTGTCAACCCCCTTGGGTTGCCCTCGTGACATGAGCGATGCACTGCGCCCAATGCTGTCAAATTGGTCTATTTAAAGCCCTCTTTATTAAGGGGTGAGCAGAGGGATTTTAGCCTTGACAGGTCGGACAAAAAGTCCTTGACAGGCCTTATGTCTTCGGCTAAACTTCTCGCACCTTACAAAACCAACCGAAGCTCGAATATCGAAGCTCGAATCTCGGGACACATAATCGAGATTCGAGATTCGAGATTCAGCGAAGCGGAACTTCGAGATTCGCTGATTTGTATGCTGTTTGGACAACAGAAGAGTGATCGTCTAAGGAAATACGTTCTTCAATCCTTTGATCGAGCTATGCTTGATCATGGGTGTAAGTTATAAAAAAAGACCCTCGCATCTCTACCAGGAGTGCGAGGGGGATGATGATCTGATTATGTCAGGTCATTACTGAGAGTTTGATCCTGGCTCAGGACGAACGTTGGCGGCGTGTCTAAGGCATGCAAGTCGAGCGGATTTTATAACGTAGCAATACGTTGTGAGATTAGCGGCAAACGGGTGCGTAACACATTGGTAATCTACCCTCCAGTCGGGCACAACCACGCGAAAGCGTGGCTAATTCCACGATGGACATGCGGGGGCTATGTCATTCGCATGTAAAGCGCAAAACGCGCTGGAGGAGGAGCCTATGGCCCATCAGCTAGTTGGCGGGATAAAAGCCCACCAAGGCTACGACGGGTAGGGGGTGTGAGAGCACGACCCCCCTCACTGGGACTGAGATACTGCCCAGACACCTACGGGTGGCTGCAGTTAAGAATATTCCTCAATGGCCGAAAGGCTGAAGGAGCGACGCCGCGTGCGGGATGAAGGGCTTCGGCTCGTAAACCGCTTTTATTTGGGACGAATTCTGACGGTACCAAATGAATAAGAGGTTGCTAACTCTGTGCCAGCAGCAGCGGTAATACAGAGACCTCAAACGTTGTCCGGATTTATTGGGCGTAAAGGGTCCGCAGGT
>JAQULH010000002.1 GCA_029004215.1 Patescibacteria group bacterium
TCTTGTCTCCTTTGGCGCTGACTTCGATTTTATCACCTTCGTTAATTTCGCCTTCGATGACTTTGAGTGACAACTCGTCCAAGACTAAATCCTGGATAGCACGCTTAAGCGGACGGGCGCCATAAGCCGGGTCATAACCTTTTTCAGCCAATAAATCTTTGGCCGCCTCGGTAAACTCAGTGGTTATCTTCCGCTCAACTAAACGTTTAGTTACTTCATGGAGCTGTAACTCAACAATTTGCCGCAAGTCATCTTTGGATAAGGCATGGAAGACGATTGTTTCATCAACGCGGTTCAAGAATTCCGGGCGGAAAACATCGCGCAGCATGCCCATGACCTTTTCACGGATTTCCTCACTGTCATTGCTTTTAGCTTTTGACCCATCTTTGAAGCCAATCTCACTGCCTTTGGTGCCGTAATCCAAGATCATGTCAGAGCCGATATTAGAGGTCATGATGATAATCGTATTCTTGAAGCTGACTGTCCTGCCTTTGCCGTCAGTCAACCTACCGTCATCCAATACCTGGAGCAGGGTATTGAAGACTTCTGGATGCGCCTTTTCAACCTCGTCCAATAACACGACCGAATACGGCTGTCGCCTTATCCTGTCAGTCAGCTGGCCTCCCTCATCATAACCAATGTAGCCCGGCGGGGAACCAATCATGCGAGCGACAGAGTGACGCTCTCCATATTCGCTCATGTCCAGGCGGATGATTGCATCTTCATTGTCAAAAACAGATGCGGCCAAGGCTTTGGCTAGTTCTGTCTTGCCAACGCCAGTCGGACCCAGGAAAAGGAAGGAACCAATGGGCTTCTTAGGCTCGGAAAGCCCGGCGCGTGAGCGGCGGATGGCATTGGCTATGGCGTGCACGGCTTCTTTTTGGCCGACAACCCGTTTAGCCAGCTCACTTTCCAAGTTGGCCAACTTCTTGGCTTCGCTTTCCAACATGCGGGAAACAGGTATGTGAGTCCAGCGACTGACAACAGTGGCCACATCTTCCTCGGTCACGGCATCCCTAAGCAAGCCGCGTTGGCCCTGCATCTTTTTCAGCTTAGCCTCGAGGCTCTTTAATTCCTTTTCTTTTTCAGGGGCTTGTCCGTAGCGGATTTCCGAAACTTTCTCCAAATCACCTTGGCGTTCAGCGATTTCAGCCTGGCTCTTGAGCTTCTCTATGTCTTGTTTGGCAACCCGGCTGGCGGAAAGGATTTCTTTTTCAGCCTTCCAGGTCAATTCCAACTCATCGGACTTCTCACGCACTTCAGCCAAGTGCCTTTCGAGTTGCTTTAACCTTTCTTTGGAATCAGCATCTTCCTCTTTAACCAAAGTCCGTTTTTCAATTTCGAGTTTGACCATTTCGCGCTTGAGCTTGTCCAAGTCTTCTGGCATGGAACCGATCTGCATGCAAAGCCCGGAAGCTGCCTCGTCAATCAGGTCAACTGCCTTATCCGGCAAGAAGCGGTCAGAGATGTAACGGGAAGACAATTTAACTGCTGCGATCAAGGCAGAGTCTGTAATGCGCACACCGTGGTGCAACTCGTATTTATCTTTAATGCCACGCAAGATCGATATGGCATCTTCCTCACTTGGCTCTTCAACCATGATGGGCTGGAAACGTCGCTCCAAGGCAGCGTCTTTTTCTATATACTTGCGATATTCTTTGATGGTAGTGGCCCCAATAGCTTTAAGTTCACCACGAGCCAAAGCCGGCTTAAGCAAATTCGAAGCATCCATGCTGCCGCCTTCGCCAGTCGCGCCAGCCCCAACCAAGGTGTGGAGTTCATCGATGAAGAGGATGACTTTGCCGTGGCTATCTTGGACTTCTTTGATTAAAGCTTTGAGCCTTTCCTCAAACTCACCACGGAACTTAGTGCCGGCGACGAGTGATCCCAAGTCCAAGGAGACTAATTCTTTGTCTTTAAGAGTTTCCGGGACATCACCTGAGACAATACGCTGTGATAAGCCTTCAACAATGGCTGTCTTGCCTACGCCAGCTTCGCCGATAAGAACCGGATTGTTTTTTGTGCGGCGAGAGAGGACTTGCATGACGCGACGGATTTCCTCATCTCGGCCAATGACAGGATCGAGTTTTTCTTGCCTTGCCAGTTCTGTCAGGTTGCGTGAATATTTTGATAAAGCCTGGTACTTGTTTTCCGGTTCCGGAGAATCAGCCATGGCACTGCCGCGTAAATCTTTTAAGGCATTCATGACCAAGTCAACCGTTACTCCGTGACGGTTAAGAATAGCGCCGACTTCAGTAGGGGAATCGGCTAAAGATAAAAGTAGGTGTTCGGTGGAGATATACTCATCCTTGAATAGCTGGGCAGCTTTTTCTGACTGGACCAAGACACGGGCCAAGTCTTGGCTAAAATAAATCTGGCCAATACCTCCCATGCTGGTGGATATCATTGGGAGCTGTTTGAGCATGATTTCCAAGTCGCCATGTAAACGTCCCGCATCGACCTGAAGCTTCTTCAAGATCGAGGGCACGACACTGCCTTCTTGGGCCAATAAGGCCAAGCAAAGGTGGATCGGCTCCAAGGCTTGCTGGCCGTTTTCCTGGGCCAAATGGTGGGCTAATTGGATGGCTTCTTGGCTTTTTGTAGTGAAATTTTGTGGCATCATATGGTTAGCACTCGTTGTCTTTGAGTGCTAATATTCATATCATAGCTCCCAAAAGCCTGCAACTGCCAGGGCGGTTGTGCCTGGCTAACGCCTCGGTTATCATACCTTGCGATGAATACCCAAAAAAAATCACGTTTAGTTAAGGTTACTTTCGCCATAACGCTGGCACTTATCCTATGGGGACTGGTAGGTGTATTTTTGGAAAGTTTCTCAGTCACCATGTATTGGGGCATTGGTTTGGGTGTCGTGGCTGGCCTGGCATTTGTTACAAGCCTGGCCATACAAAAATTTGGAATCAAAAACGGTTTGCTTATCGTCTTGCCTGTTCTGGTTACTGTCTTTGGCGCCTTGTCCTTAAATCAAATGCGCGGCTGGCCGTTTGGCATGGTAACTTTCCACGATATACTTGGTTGGAAAATTTTCTTAGGCATTTCATGGCCAGTACCTGTTTTTTGGACTTGCATCATCGTCAGTATGTTGCTTCTGACACAACCCAAAGAATCCAGCAAAGACCCAAAAATTCTATTTTCCTGGGCTTTTGATACAGCCATACTGACGATGCTGGTGTCGCTGATAATAGAACCGATCTTAAACAACACTTCGGCTTTGGCCTGGTCTGTCCAAGGGCCTTTTCTGGGCGTGCCCTTCAGTTCTTTCTTGGGTTGGTTTCTGACAGCTTTTGTGGCCGCCTTTATCGCGATACTGGCAGGTAAACCTTACCTGGTTAATACCCAAGAAAAATCCTTAACCTTATTTATTTCCTTATTGGGATTCGGCATTTTAAGTTCAGCTGCTGCCCACAGGTTCAACTTACCTGCCATCGAAATCATGGGCGTTATTTTTTCATTGGCTTTTATTTTTTTATTGATACGCAAAATTTGTCATTTCGACCGAAGTAGCGAAGGCGACGAAGTGGAGAAATCTTAGTTAACCAAGATTCCTCGACTCGTCTAACTCCCTCGGAATGATAAAGTGTTAAGCTCCGGTTGAAGTTGATTCCTGTCCGGGCATCTTTGGCTGTAAGAGCGGCATGCGCGGCCTTTCAATCATGAAAAGGGAATTATAGTCCCTGTATTCAGATGTTGTTTCACCATTAACCGTCTGGATTTTAATGATCGTAATGTCTTTATTGGCGTTGATGCAGAATTGGATACCCATCATCTTGTCATTCTGCTTGTACTGCGTTGTGTAATTAACACATTTGCTCGGGTCTTGTTTTAAGGTTATGGGAGCATCATCAGCAATGCCAAAAGAGGCCAACGTGTCATCCGTTATAAACATGGTGGCAAAAAAACTGCGGCCATAATCCTTGGCAAAAGCATCATTGCTCATTTCCCAAGTATCTTTGCCGGTGCGCACATAAACCGTTTCACCGATAATAATCATCTCCAAAATCTGTTTGTCAGGAGTGTTTAAGGTTGCATGTAACCTCATCGGCTTCACATATTCCAATTCTCCGGTGACAACACCCTGACTCGTGGGCTGTGTGAGTTTAACTCTAAGGCTTTTGGCCGCCCTAAAACGCTTTATGGCCTCTGATAAGGTCTGCCTATTTTGTACTTCTGGACTTAACTGCTGTTGTTCAGCCGGGGGAAGGTAGGGCTGTTGCTCCTGCGCCTTGTTAGCTGCCAAGGTTTTCTGAAGTTGCTCCAATGAACGGTTGCGCATGTATTGCCAACCAAAAATGCCTAAGGCGATAACCAGCGGCCCAATCAGAAACCAAATTAAATATTTTCTCATCATATAGTTTACAAACGTCATTATAGCAAAAAAACAGACTCCGTGGCACTATATCCGCATGACAGGAAATCTCTATATCGTGGCCACGCCAATTGGCAACCTAAAAGACTTGACAATCCGTGCCAAAGAAACGCTGGAAAGCGTTGATTTTATTGTCTGCGAGGACACCCGCGTAACCTCCAAGCTCCTGGCCGGGCTGGGTACAAGGAAGACGCTTTTGGCCCTGCACCAGCATTCAGCTGACAGCCGACAGTCAACAATTATCAGCCGGCTGGAAAAAGGCGAGAACGCTGCTTATGTTTCAGATGCCGGGACACCGGGCGTCAATGATCCGGGCGGTAAGCTGGTGGCAGAGGCCTTGGGACAGGGGATTAAGGTCGTTCCAATACCAGGGCCGTCAGCCCTAACGGCCGCCATCTCTGTCTGCGGTTTTCCCATGGAACATTTTACTTACCTTGGTTTTGTCCCCCATAAAAAAGGCCGCCAGACATTTTTTAAGGACATTGCAGAACGCGAAGAAGCAGTCATTTTCTTTGAATCAACCCACCGCCTCTTAAAAGCCCTTGAGTCACTTGTCGCAACATTGGAACCGGATAGGTTGGTATTTGTCGGACGTGAGCTGACCAAAATCTACGAGACCCTGTATCGCGGAACTAGCCAGGAAGTCCTCGAGGCCATTAAGAGCTCCAGCGTTAAAGGCGAGGAAGTCATAGTCATCGCGCCTAAAAACTATCACGAATAATATGCGTTCAGTCGTAATTTGCGGATCAAAAAAATACCGCGAACAAATCCATCAATTTGCCCTAGAACTCGAAAAGCTGGGAGTCCTTGTGTTCGAGCCGAACTTCAAAGAACCTTTGCCTGAATACTACAAAGCTGAAACAGAAAACATAACCAACATCATTTTCAAGGGCCTGACACTCGAGCATTTTGATTTTGTCAGGAAAGCTGATGTCTGTTTTGTTTATAACCACGAAAACTACGCCGGTACGAGCGTGACCATGGAAATGGCGTATGCCCACGCGTTATCCAAACCGATTTTCGCCCTCAACAGCACTACCAACGAACCGTGCCGCGATTCCTTGATAGACAAAGTTGCCAAGACACCGGAAGAGTTGGTCAAATTATTATAAGATTATGCTTGTCGAGGATCGGCTTTATGGCAAAGTTGAGATTGACTCGCCAATTTTAGTAGAACTAATCAACTCTCCTGCTATCCAGCGGCTCAAAGGCATCAACCAGCTCGGCGTGCCAGCCGAGTTTTATCCTTTTCCGAGCTTTAGCCGATATGAACACTCGATTGGCGTTATGTTATTGCTCAGGCGCCTCGGAGCAAGCGAAGAAGAACAAATTGCCGGACTTTTGCATGACGCTTCGCATACGGCTTTTTCCCATGTGATCGATTGGGTATTAAAGGAAATCGGCGGGCAAGAAAGCTATCAAGATGAGAATCACCTGATTTATTTAAAAAGGACCGAGTTACCGTCGATCTTGGAAAGTTTTGGATATGACGTTGAAGCAGTTGCAGACCATCATCGATTTTGCTTACTGGAAAGGGACATACCTAATCTTTGTGCTGACAGGGTTGACTACTCATTGCGTGAATTTCCGGACGATGTGTCACAAGCTTGTTTGTCGGGCTTGTCAGTCAATAATGGTTTTATAACTTTTAATGACAAACGGTTGGCTAAACTTTTCGCTGAAAATTTCTTGGAACGCCAAAAGTTGAATTGGGGAGGCTTTGAAGCGGTTAACCGTTATTACTATTTTGCCAAGGCCTTGAGGATAGCCATGGAACTTGGCCTGGTTAAGTTTGAGGATTTTTATATGGACGATGGCTATGTCATGGATCTGATAAAAGACTGCCCAGATGAGGAATTCAAAAAGATCATGTCTGCCATGAAGGAAAAGTGTTGGGCCAACCGGCCACAGACGGGGCGACGCATGGAAAAGAAAGTCCGTTACGTTGATCCGTTGTGCGTAAGTGATTCTGGCCTTCAAAATCTAAGCGAACTTGATAATGACTTTAAAAATAAGCTGGAGGAAGAATTAGCTTTGCAAAAGCCTGGCGTGCCTATCGTTATTATTTAATCACCCGACCAACTAAAAAGATCCCCTGACCCTTCGGGTCTGTCCCCTTAAAAAGGGGACGTTACAAGTATGAAAGTAAAAGGAGACTATTTTCTTCCTTACAACCCAGAACTAGTGAAGAAGGCTAAGGAAATGCGGCAGAATCCAACGCCTGCTGAGTTTAAAATGTGGTACTTCTTGCGATTCTTAAGTCCAAGATTTTTACGCCAAAGGCCTATTGATAGCTTTATCGTTGACTTCTATTGCCCTGAGCTCAACTTGGCAATCGAAATTGACGGCGATCCCCACTTTACCGAAGAGGGCAAGGTTCGAGATGCTGAAAGGACACAAATTTTGAATTCACATGGGCTCAAGGTCATACGTTTCTCCAATTCAGAAGTTCTGAATAATTTTGAAATTATCAAGAAGCAAATCTCAGAACTAATTAAAGCTTAAATAACGTCCCCTTAATAAGGGGACAGTTCCTGCCTTTCACAAAAAAGGCAGGAACAGGGGATCTTATAGACAAATAGCCTAAATTGCCGTAATCTAAGCCCCATGACCAACAAGTTTTACGTCACCACGCCCATCTATTACGTGAATGACAAACCGCATATTGGCTCGACTTACACGACCGTGGCAGCCGATGCTTTGGCGCGCGCCCATCGCTTGCGTGGCGTGCCAACCCTGTTTTTGACCGGTACGGACGAGAACAGCCAAAAAAACGTGGAAGCTGCGCAAAAAGCCAAAGCTGCTGATTTGCAGACTTATCTGGATGACATGGCCGCCATTTGGCAAAAGACTTGGAAGACGTTGGGCATTAGCTTTGACGACTTTATTCGTACGACTGAAGAGCGGCATTTGAAAGCTGTCAAACGTTTTTGGCGCGCGGTTGAAAAATCCAGCGATATTTACAAAGATTCTTACGAGCGCATGTATTGTGTTGGCTGCGAGGAATTTAAAACGCAATTTGAAGTTAAAGATGGACATTGCCCGTTGCATCCCAACAAAGAGTTGCAATTGGTTAAAGAAGAAAATTATTTCTTCAAAGCTTCGGCTTACAAAGACGAGCTGCTCAAGCTCTACCACACGCACCCTGAATTTGTTCAGCCAGTCAGCCGGATGAATGAGGTCAGGGGTTACGTCAAAGACGCTTTTGAGGATTTTTCAATTTCACGCGAAGCACAAAAGCTTTCTTGCGGCATTCCTGTGCCTGGCGATGATTCGCAACGCATTTATGTTTGGTTTGACGCGCTTATCAACTACATGTCAGCTGTTGGTTACGGAACGGATGACAAACTGTTTAACAAATGGTGGCCAGCTAGCCTCCATCTTGTCGGCAAGGACATCATCAAATTCCATTGCGCACTTTGGCCCGCCATGATTATGAGCGCTGCCAAGTCAGATCCGCTTTTGCAAAACGAGAACGGAACACCAAAACTCCCCGAAAGGATCTTTGCCCACGGCTTCTTTACGATTGACGGACAAAAAATCAGCAAATCTTTGGGCAATGCCATTGATCCGCTTGACCTGGCTAAAGAATATCCGTTCGACGCTATCCGCTATTTCTTGTTGCGCGAAATTCCTTTTGGCGAAGATGGCGATTTTTCCAAAACTCGTTTAGCTGATCGCTATAACTCTGACTTGGGCAATACTTTGGGCAACTTGCTCAACCGCGCCATCTCAATGAGCCGAAAGTACTTTGATAACAAAGTTCCGAGTTGCGAGTTACAAGATACAAGAATTGGGTTGGAAGGTACGTCGTGGGCGGGGAGTGAGGGCATGGACACTCTTTGGCAAGAAGTTGACCAGTATATCGATGCTGCACGATTGGATTTAGCTCTTGAGACTATTTGGAATGGCGAGAACTGCTCACTAATCAGCGCCAACAAGTACGTTGAAGAGACGAGGCCATTCAAGCTTGCCAAAGACAACCTCGAACAAACCGGCATTGTGCTCTACACCTTACTCGAAGCTTGCCGCCAATACGCCTGGATGCTCGAGCCAATCATGCCCAACATTGCTGAAGAAATTATCCGCCAGCTTGGCCAAGACCCGAAGAAAGAACGCAAACAGGGGATTAAAGTCCTCAAAACCTGGGGTGGACTAAAACCCGGCTCAGAATTGCCGGAACCGAAGATATTGTTTCCGAAACTGGTTTAATAGTTATGAAACCACAAAAGAAAAATGATAATATTGTAATTGGTTTAGGATCTTTTGTTGGTGTAATCAGTGGGATAACGGCCCAATTGACTTGGCACTACTCCAACCCTTTAAGCGACTGGTATATGATTGGGACATTGCCAACGTTCCCGGTAGATTTTTTATCTATTCTTTTGTCTTATTTTAATTTATGCAACTGGATTTGCCCGGCAATTCATCGTTTAGATCTTTATTTCCCTCTCGTCATAGTAACGGACGGGGTTTTGGGTGGGCTAATTTTTTTAGGGTTATACCGTTTTTTAAAGAGTATCTGGCTAGAAATTAGTGAATCTTAAAAACGTAAAAAAAATTTACTCTGGATTCGGTAATTATGTTAGAATAGCATCAATATGCTCCTCTTCAACATCATCTTAGTTCTGGCTCTGCTAGCCTTCATAGGCTCAGGCCTCAAAGACGGCTTTATCTACGCCCTGGGACGCATTGTGGGGGCTGTGGTGGGCTTTTTGATAGCCAAAGCCTTCTATGTCCAGCTGGCCATTGTCTTTTCGCCCTTCATGCCAATTGGCTGGGCAAAAGTCATCGCCTTTTTGCTAATCTTCATGTTGGCAACTCGCGTCATAGGCTGGATCTTTAAAGCTTTGGACAAGACTTTCCATTTTATTGCCATTGTTCCTTTCATGAAGTCCATCAACCACGCGCTCGGCGGTGTCTTGGGCTTTTTGGAAGGCATGATAATCATCGGCGGACTAATCTGGGTTATCAAGACGTTTAATCTGATTCCATCAGCCATGATCTACATCAATGGGTCATCGATAGCCTCTTGGATTTATACTGGGTTTATAAAAATACTTGGAATTTTAGTTTGATGTGCTGATCGACACCCATTCCCATCTTCATTTCAAAAAATACGATGAAGATCGCGAAGCTGTGCATGAACGCATGGCTGAATTTGATATTAAGACGATTACAGTCGGCACGGCCATAAATACGAGCAGAGACGGAGTGGCTTATGCCGATGAACATCCAGACACTTGGGCGGCAGTTGGTTACCATCCTGACCATGTGACAAGTGATTTTGAAGACGAAGACGAAATCGGGGCATCGAAAGAACCGTATGACATAAAAGAATTGGAAAACATTGCCAAGTCATCGAAACGTGTGATAGCCATTGGCGAAATCGGGCTTGATTACCACTACTTCACTCAAGAGGGGACAATGAAGCCAGGCCTGACGATTGAACAAGCTAAAAAAGAACAACAGAAAGTTTTTCTTGAACAAGCTGCTCTGGCATCTAAACTGAACAAGACTTTGATCGTCCATGCCCGTGACTCTGTGGATGACATGATGCGCATAACGGCCGAGCTGCGTCGCACTGATCCAAACCTTAGAATCGTCATCCATGGATTTACTGAGACTTGGCAAACGGCCCAAACGTATTTGGATTTAGGTTGTTATCTTGGTATTGGCGGTATTGTGACATTTAAGCCGCGCAAGACAACAGCTCCCGAAGACACGCTGGAATCAATCGTCAAAAAGATGCCACTTGATCGTTTACTGCTCGAAACTGACGCGCCTTGGCTGGCTCCCGTGCCTGTCCGCGGTTCAAGGAACGAACCGGCGTACGTCAGGCACATCGCTGAACACGTTGCTCGGGCTAAGGGAATGGAGTACGAGGAGATTTGCAAAGTAACTACCAAAAATAGCCAAGAGGCTTTTGCTTGCGAGTTCTAGAATTGACCTAATAGCAACGACCTGCGTAAATAGAGCAATCACAAGGAGGAGGTGACTATGTACCGTGCCCTTTGGCTCATTGTTCTAGCTGTGTTCGCAACGTCCTGCCAGACGCAGCAGGTTACCAAGGTCCCCGAAAAGCCTATCCAGATTTCGGTCAGGGTGACCTCCATGTTGCTCAGCCCATTCACGATCATCTCCGTCGCACAACCTCAACATGCGCGTGTCCACTGTGCTGACAAGGAAGCGCAAAAAACATTCCGCGACCTGCGCGACCTGTTCGGAATAATCTACGAGTGGCGAATGATTCAACCATGGGAATATTACGGTATCTCCTATGTCGAATGTGCCTGCGAAGGCATTACAACCTACCGGGTGGAGCGCAGCTCGCCCGAAGAAATCACCATCTACTGCGACAAGCCCTCCTGACCGCCTCGAGCGGCTCTTTTTTTATTTTTTGGCACCATTGACATATGTATTTCACATGCCTATAATCTTGGCGTCTTTAAAATCATGATAGTGGAGCCAACACAGCCAAACGAGGGGCTTAAAAAGCCTGTGGATAACGGACTCTCTTTGCGTCAAGCCTTTGGCCTGGCCTGGGAAATGGGCTATACCATGGCCATTCCCTTGGTTGTACTGGCCCTAACCGGACGTTTGCTGGACAAATACTACCAAACCTCGCCTTTATTCCTGCTAATTGGCATAATCCTCTCGATTATTATCTCATCGATCCTGGTTGGTAAAAAAGCTATCTCGATAATTTCTAAAGTAACGGATGACGATAAACAATAAAATCAATTCATGCTTGCAATCTCAATTGGACCGGAAGTCCTTACAACCATAGCGGGTTTTCCCATCACCAATACGATTTTAGTGACGGTTGTCCTTTTTGTATTGATTTTGATTATCGCTATTTCTGTCAAAAGAAACATGCATCTCAATAAACCGGCTAAAGGATTGGCAGGGGTAGTGGAAGCGGGGATGGAACTTTTTCTTGATTTTATCGATTCAATTACCAACGATCACAGCAAGACCATTAGAATCTTCCCAATCGTGGCAACGATCTTTTTTGTCGTGTTGTTTTCCAACTTGGTAGAGCTCTTGCCTGGTTTAGGTTCAATCGGCATTTGGGAAGTACATCATGGAGAAAAGGTGCTCATACCATTTATCCGTTCAATGTCAGCTGACCTTAACTTTACTTTTGTCGTGGCAATTTTCGCCATGGTCTCGGTGCAAGTCATGGGCATGCGCTTCTTAAAGATTGGACCTTACTTGGGAAAGTTTTTCGTAGCGCCTTGGAAAAAGCCTTTTTTCATCGGGACTTTTGTCGGCTTGTTGGAATTCATGTCTGAATTTTCAAAAACACTTTCCTTTGCCTTCCGTCTTTTCGGCAATATTTTTGCAGGGGAAGTTCTGTTGGCTGTCATGGGATACCTTTCTCCGTTTCTGGCTCCCTTGCCCTTCCTCTTCCTTGAACTCTTTGTCGGTTTTGTCCAGGCCCTGGTCTTCTCAACTTTGACCATTGTCTTTTTGAGCATGGCCACGACCGGCCACGAACACGAAGAGGAGCATGCCAAGCGCGCTGATTATTCCCGCGCAACTTTTGGCGGCAAGCCGGGCGGCGTAGCTGCTGCTGGGCAGGCTTCAGAATCGTAGGAGCATGCGATAGCTCGTCGTCCTTCTGACTATGAGCCACTCATTCCCTTACGCCATGCAGCGACTTTAAACAAACTAAACGCAAAAGTGACACGTGATACGTGAAACGTGAAACGTCTGATATTCTGACGGGTCACAAGTCACGAATCACATGTCACTATGCACAGTCGACTGACAAGCGTTAATCTCCATCCACTTATGGCAGCAGAAGCAGCCAACCTGGTGTCGTCCAACTTGGACTCCATCAAACTGATCGCCATGGCTTTCGCCATCGGCATCGGAGGCATGTTCCCGGCCCTAGGCATCGGCAAAGTCGGCGCCAAGGCCATGGAATCAATCGGGCGCAATCCCGAGGCAGCCTCCAAGGTCATGACAGCCATGCTTATTGCGGCAGCCTTTATCGAGGCTATCGCCATTTACGCTTTGGTCGTCGCTCTGATCATCAAATTCGTCTAACTGGGTTTCACATTCAGTTGCCGGAAGTCTCACAAGAGGCCTCCGGATACGGACTGTGAAGTTCCGAAAAAAATATGTCTGACATGCTCACCAAACTAGGGATCGACGGCAAGCTGTTCATCGCACAGCTGGTCAACTTTTTGATCCTCTTTATCGTGCTCCGCGCTTTTGCCTGGAAGCCGCTCATCATGACGCTCGAAGGCCGACGCGCCAAGATTAAGAAAGGGATTGATGATGCTGACCACGCCAAGCAAGAGCTTAAGGATATTGAAAAGGAACGCGATGAAGTCCTGACCAAAGCTCGGACCGAAGCTTTGCGCATTGTAGACCTGGCTGAACAGAAAGCCTCGGGCTTAAAAGATGAAAAACTTAAGATGGCTAAGGATGAAATTGACCAGCAGATGGTAGAGGCCAAGGAGCAGATCAAGGGTGAACGCGCCGCCACATATAATTCCCTGAAGCAGGACTTGGCACAGCTCATAGCCGCCGCCACTGGCAAAATCGTCAAGGATTTGGATGCGACAGCCCATGAAAAACTCATTCAGTCAGCCATCAAGGACCTCGAGACAGAATAAATATGGCCAAGAAACAGAACCGGCAAATTTCAGATCTGGCCCAAGGCGCAATCCTGGCAGCCAAAAAGGAAAATAGCGTTCCGGCTTTTATGGATGACATGGCTTTGTTCGTTAACGTGTTGCAAAGCGACATCAAAGTCGCTGCCACCCTTTCCAATCTTGGCATCCCTATCGAACAACGTTTTGAAGCTTTGAAAAAAATCTTGGGCGACCAAATGGAACCGTTGAGCATCCATGTAATAGGCTTGCTGATGGAGCGCGGATTAATCAACTCATTCAAGAATTTTTACCAAGTGCTCGAGGTTGAAGCCAGGGAAAATGCAAATTATCACCTCTGCCGTGCAGTCTCAGCCATTCCAATGTCAGACCAAGCCAAGAAACAGTTAATTAAAATCCTTGAGAAGAGATTGTCCGGCACAGTCAAACTCGAATGCGACGTTGACCCAATGGTTATCGGAGGCCTGGCAGTGACTTGCGGCGACTGGCGCTACCTGGGAACTGTCCAAGCTAAACTGCAGCAATTATCACGACACCTAGTAACCACGAACTAAAAATATGGCAAACACCACCAACGTAACAGCTGCGGCCAAGATCGCAGAACAGCTCACGGCCAAGATACAGTCCTTCAAGCCCGAAAGCTCGACCGAGGAAATCGGCATTGTGCGCGAAGTCGGAGACGGTATCGCGTCCATCACCGGTTTGAAGCATGCCAAATCAATGGAAATGCTCACTTTTGAAGATGGATCGATGGGCGTAGCCTTAAACCTCGAGCAGGACCGGGTCGGCGCCATGGTCTTAGGCGACTTTACAGGCATCAGGACGGGCCAAACAGTTCGTGGTACTGGCAAAATCCTTTCCATCCCAGTCGGCGAAAGCGTTTTAGGCCGCGTAGTTGATCCGCTTGGCAAGCCGTTGGATGGCAAAGAGGCTTATGCTTCCAAAATTGATTATCCTATCGAAAAAATTGCCCCGGGTGTCATGACCAGGGGTCCGGTCGACACGCCGCTTATGACCGGCATCAAATGCATTGATGCCTTGATCCCAATTGGCCGGGGACAGCGCGAACTTATCATCGGTGATCGCCAAGTCGGTAAGACGGCCATCGCAGTTGATACGATCATCAACCAAAAAGGCAAGAATGTGATCTGCATTTACGTGGCTATCGGACAAAAGGAATCCAAAGTCGCTAAGATTGTTGCCAAACTCAAAGAAGCCGGGGCCATGGAATACACTATTGTCGTCTCGGCCAGCGCATCAAACCCGGCCTCAATGCAATACATTGCGCCTTACGCCGGTTGCTCACTCGGAGAATTTTTTATGGACCAGGGCAAGGATGCGTTGGTGGTTTATGATGACCTTTCCAAACATGCCTGGGCTTATCGCGAGGTCTCGCTGCTCTTGCGCCGCCCACCAGGCCGCGAAGCCTATCCGGGTGATGTTTTCTACCTCCACTCACGTCTTTTGGAACGCGCCGTGCGCCTTTCCAAAGAAAACGGCGGGGGATCACTGACAGCTTTACCTATCATCGAAACGCAAGCTGGCGATGTTTCGGCCTATATCCCGACTAATGTCATCTCCATTACTGACGGCCAAATCTTCTTGGAAGGTGACTTGTTTTACCGCGGCATCCGCCCGGCCTTAAATGCCGGACTTTCCGTGTCACGCGTCGGCGGCGATGCCCAATACAAAATCATGAAAAAGATTGCCGGCCCAGTGCGCCTTGACCTGGCCCAGTTTCGAGAACTCGAAGCTTTCGCACAATTCGCGACTGACTTGGACGAAACTACGCGCAAACAGATTGAACGCGGACGCCGTACGGTCGAAGTCTTGAAGCAAGGCCAATACCAACCCATGTCACTCGGCCACCAAATCGTAGTCCTCTTTGCAGTTACCAAAGGCCTTTGCGATGAAGTACCGACTGAGAAGATTCTGGATTGGGAAGCTGGCTTGCATGAGTACCTGGATAACGAGTCTGACGTCATCAAGGCCATCGAAGACCAGAAACAGATGTCGCCTGAGCTTGAGAAGGCTTTGACTCAGACCGTCAACGATTGGAACAAAACTTTTCTCGCAAAATAAACTCGTTACTAGTTACTCGTTACTAATCATATGGCCGTCTCTACCCGCCTCATCAAAGCGCGCATCAAATCTATAGGCAACACGCGCAAAATCACCAAAGCCATGGAACTCGTGGCTGGTGCTAAGATGCGACGGGCCGTTCAGATGACGGTAGATAGCCGACATTACAGCGGCAGCGTCAAACAAATTGTTGACGACGTACGTAAGGTTATCAACCAGCGGTCACATCCACTGCTTTACGGACGAAAGCAAGCCACACGCACCATCCTGGTCATCGCCGCTTCTGACCGCGGCATGTGCGGCGGCTTCAATGCCCAGCTCGTCAAAAAAAGCCTTGAGTTCATCAAATCAAGGAAGGAACCGGTCAGCATAATCATTGCCGGAAAGAAGATAGAACCTTCAGTCAGGCGATCCGGTGCGGAAATCATGGCTTCGTTCCCTTCAATCTCCAATGCCCCCTCCTTTGACCGCAGCAAAAGCATTGGCCAACTGGCTTATGTGGAGTTTATGGAAAGGCGAGCTGACCGCGTCTTCCTCTGCTACTCAGACTTTAGGAGCGCTATTTCACAAGTACCGACCATCGTCCAACTTTTGCCCATTATCCCGGAAGACGAATTATTGGCTAACACCGAAGTTACTGTAGAAGAAAAGGATGAGGCTCTAGAACAAATGAGTGAAAATGAACGGATTAATTATGACCGCGCTCACGCATCCAAATACCCTCAAGACTATACTGTTGTCTTTGAGCCGACCCCACGCTATGTCTTGGACCATCTCTTGCCAAGGCTGATTGACACCAGACTTTACCAGGCCATGCTAGAATCGACGGCTTCGGAACAATCGGCCCGCATGATGGCCATGCGCAGTGCCACTGACTCAGCTACGGAGATGTTGGACACTTTGACCTTTACCTTTAACCAGGCCAGGCAAGCCAGCATCACCCGGGAGATATCCGAGATCTCGGCCGGCAAGGCAGCCCTTGAGAACTAAAGTCACCAATTACGAATTATAAAAATATGAAAGGAACAATCACCCAAATCATCGGCCCGGTCGTGGACGTCTCGTTCCCGGGGGAACCGCCGGCCATCTACAGCGCGCTCATCATAGAACGCAAAGACGGCAACCTGACCCTGGAGGTCGAGCAGCACCTTGGCGAAGGCCAAGTGCGTACCGTGGCCATGTCCAGCACAGACGGCTTGGAACGTGGCATGGAAGTGCTTGATACCGGCGCACCAATCTCTGTCCCGGTAGGCGAGGCTACGCTTGGCCGCATGTTCGGCGTGACCGGCGAAGCGATTGATGGCGGAGAAAATCCGGCTAAAGTCAAAAAGCTGCCCATCCACCGCAAGGCGCCGACTTTTGCCGAGCAATCAACCAAAACCGAAATACTTGAGACAGGCATTAAAGTCATTGACTTGATTTGCCCGTTCTTAAAAGGCGGCAAGATTGGCCTGTTCGGCGGCGCCGGCGTAGGCAAGACAGTCGTTGTCATGGAACTTATCCGCAACATTGCCACTGAACATGGAGGCTATTCAGTGTTTGCCGGGGTAGGGGAAAGAACTCGCGAAGGCAATGCCTTGTGGCGTGAAATGAAAGAATCAGGCGTTATCGACAAGACTGCTTTGGTCTTCGGCCAGATGAATGAACCGCCAGGTGCCCGCGCGCGCGTGGCTTTGACGGCTTTAACCATGGCTGAATATTTCCGCGATGAACAAAACCAGGACGTTCTGCTTTTTATCGACAATATTTTCCGCTTTACGCAAGCCGGCTCAGAAGTTTCAGCCTTGCTCGGACGCATCCCATCAGCCGTGGGTTACCAACCGACTTTGGCCACTGAAATGGGTAATTTGCAGGAACGCATCACCTCCACCACCAAAGGTTCCATTACATCCGTGCAAGCTGTCTACGTGCCAGCTGACGACCTGACCGACCCGGCTCCGGCCACCACCTTCGGCCACTTGGATTCGACCGTGGTGTTGACTCGCGCTTTGACAGAATTGGGTATTTATCCGGCAGTCGATCCTCTAGATTCATCTTCAATCATCTTGGATCCAAAGATCGTGGGCGAAAGGCATTATCGCGTAGCCCGCGGCGTGCAAAAAGTCCTGCAGCGCTATAAGGACTTGCAAGACATTATTGCCATCTTGGGCATGGATGAACTTTCAGAAGAAGACCGTTTGTCAGTCTCCCGCGCCCGCAAGATCCAAAGGTTCTTATCACAGCCCTTCTTTGTGGCTGAAGTCTTCACCCAGCACCCGGGCAAGTATGTGACGCTTGAGCAGACCATTACCGGCTTTGAGGAAATCTTGGAAGGCAAGCATGATGACAAACCTGAACAATCTTTCTACATGAAGGGTGATATTTCCGAAGTGACAGCGTAACGTGCTCCGCATATTCTTCACCTACGTTCAGAATGACAAAAGTACTTATGAAGCTGATGTTTGAACTCACCACACCGGAAAAAGTCGTCTTCCAACAAGAAGTTGACCAGGTGACGCTGCCTACCATGGATGGTGAGATTACGATTTTGCCCAACCACATTGCGCTGGTAGCCCAACTTGTTCCCGGTGTGGCCACTCTCAAAAAAAATGGTGAAAGCGAGGATGTGGCGGTTTCCGGAGGATTCATCCAAGTGGATGGTAAAGGCAAAGTCACTGTTTTGGCTGATACTGCCGAACGCGGTATGAATTTGAATTTGGAAGATATTGAAAAAGCCAAGAAACGCGCTGAAGACGTCATGAAAAACGCGGCTCGCGGCAACGATGAGACCTTTGCCCATGCAGCCGCTGAGTTGGAAAGGGAACTGGCCCGCTATCGCGTGGCCATGAAATATAAGAAGGAAGGCCATAAAGCCAAGGCTCAGCTAAAAAACACAGAATTGACGGATGACACTGGACCGGTATAAGGTTTATTCACGAGCTAGAAAATGAATTGCGACAAAAACATCCCGAAAACCTGATGGGATTCGCAGTTCGTAGTTCGTAAATGAAAACTGTGCGTTGCTTTCTCGGAATACCGATCCCGGCCGATTGCCGGAATGCAATCAGAAACACTTGGGTGGTCCCGGAAAACGAGCGCCTAAGCTTAAAGTTGAGTGATCCTGGCCAATGGCACATAACCTTGGCTTTTTTTGGAGATGTAGCCTACGACCAGTTGATTCGATTAGTACAGTTTATCGGCCAAGCGCTTGAGACGCCGCCTGAGGGGGCCTTCCACATCACCAGTATCCAGACTTTTCCTCCCAAGAAACCAACCATGTACGTAGCCACCTGCAAGCCGGAACAAGAAGTTATGTGGCACCAATGCGTCAACCAGTTGATTGATATGGCCTCACTCTGCGCACCGCAAACCGACCGCAAGCCATGGCTACCGCATGCCACGTTGGCCAGGACCAGGAGCAGCCGCATCCTGGAACCGGTAGACATCCCTTTACAAAATATCGGTTGGGTCCCTGAATTTGCCACGCTTTACCGCAGCGAACCGACTGTCACGGGCCATAAATACATTCCTTTGCATGAATACAGACTTAACATTTAGTTGCTTTGGCTTGGTCATCCATGGTTATCCGTTAGATAGGATGATGACCGAGGTCCAGACAAGGGCCGCCCGAGACATGACCACTTGGATAGTTACGGCTAACCCGGAAATTTTATTACATGCCAAAAGAAACCCGGAACATTGGGAAGTTTTGAGGCAAGCTGATTTTAGGACAGTTGACGGTACTGGCCTCAAATTCGCCGGATGGTTTAAGGGCGCCAGACCAAAAAGATGCGTTGGAGTTGAACTCGCAGAATCCATTGCGAAACTCTGCGCACAAAACCATTGGACAATGGCCCTGATTGGCGGGCAAGAAGGCGTCGCCGACAAGGCTGCCTGGCACCTCCGTCACCAATATCCTGACATCAAAGTTTTTTCTGAACCCGGCGGCAGCGTCAGTATTGATGGACATTTGGACGAAAAAGCCGAAGCTTCGCTGACCCATCTCGTCGAGATCGAGCCGGACGTCGTCTTGGTAGCTTACGGACACCCCAAACAAGATTTCTGGATCCAGCAACACAGATCACGATTGCCCAAGACAAAAGTCTTCATTGGAGTAGGCGGCACGCTCGACTTCTGGTCCGGCGCAGCACAACGTGCGCCGCAGTGGATGAGGACGATTGGCCTCGAATGGCTCTGGCGACTTTTTACCCAGCCCTGGCGCTGGAAGCGGATTTGGAATGCTTTAGTCGCCTTTCCGATAGCGGTTGTAACAGATAGACGTTAAGTTTCTTCTTCGTTACTTTTCATAACTGAAAAGTAACAAAAAGGTTTTGGGGGTTCGTTATAACCTCTCATTTCATATTAGGCTTATTCTCTCTTACGACTACGGTAAAGCTCACCCCCAAACCCCCACGTCATTTCAAATCGTGGTTTCTTAAGAGAGAATAGAAGTAATTAACAGCTTTCAATGGGGTTCGGGGCAAAATCGGGGAGCCAGGACTTTGTAAATGAGTAGCCACGTAAAAGAGAGCGGACATTTTGCCCCGAAAGTTTTTGGTTACTTTTTGCTTACAAAAAGTGACAAAGAAAAAAGCCGCTTCGAGCTTCGAAAACGGCACATAGTCTGGGCGTCAGTCGGCGACTTCGCCTGTGACATATTTCATCCGGCGGATCTTCTTGGCCACAGCCGGATACTCCTTATCCATGCGATTGAGAGCATCCCAATAGCCATGGTCTTTGAGAAAAAGTCGTCTCAATCTTTCCACTTCGTCGTAGTACGGCTCTTCGAAGCAAAACTTCTGCAAGCTGAGTACAACGCAAGTGTACACAAACGTCAGGCTGAACACGACAAGTTGAGGGACTAAAGCGGAAGGGAGCTGGTAAAAAACCACCAATAGCCCATGGGCAGCGCCGATTATCACGACGCTAATCAACATCGCCCATACGAATGGCAGCATGGTCAGCTTCCGCAGCTTTTTGACCGATCCGCGGAGTTGAGCCATTCGCTCCAGCTCACAGGCTTCGCGCCTGATGTCCTCGGCGTCATATAGCTCTGGGATCTTTTTTTGAGCGCTCATTTGCTCGCCTCCTTTGCCTGGTGCCACCTCGTGTACTTGGCGATCTTCTCGGCCAATGGCGTGTCGCTCTCCTTCAGTGTCTCGAGCGCGGTCCTGTAGCAGGGATCGGTCAAAGACATCAGCGACCCCAACTCTTCGATCTTATAATCACGCCGCTCGTCGTAAACAGATACCTTGAATCCAATCGTGCTGACCATGATCAGAAGAAGTGGAGTACAAGCACCAATCAAGAAGGCGGCGTCAATACTGACGTTGGCAAGAATGCCATGCAAGAACGGCCCTACAATTAAGAAAAGAACGATCGAGAGCAAGAAGCCGGTGATGACCCCAAGGCCTAAAGGCGCGAATCGCAGGCCTTCAATGTCATCAACAATCTTACGAAGACGGTTAGCGTCTTGATCTCTCTCCTCCGACGCCCCCTCAAGCTCCTCGTTCGCTTGAAGCAAACCCTCGTTACTTGTAGCTCTCATTTATCTACCTCCTGCGGCAATATTAAGGGCAAAAAGGCAGGTGGTCAAGGGAGGTTATTAAGCTCCGCGTATCCTTCACCTACGTTCAGGATGACCGAATAAAAAAAGACCGCCTTCAAGCTTCGAACGCGGCTGATTCCTCACGGAAGTTTGAATATCTTTTCGCAACAAGGCTCTTGACAATCGCCAGGAACAGGGTACTTCTGGTCGCGGATTTGGTTCGCCCGCTCGCAGTTAATATCCCATGATCCAGCGACGCAAATAAGCAGATCGTCGCAAGTCTTGGCGCCTTCGGGAGAGCAGGCTTGGCCGACGCTGCCCCAGCAGACCTGAAACTCAGGCCAATTTCTGGGATCGTCACAAAGATCAAGAAGCTGATCAAAATCCTCCTCTCTGTCGATACGGATTTCACAATCCCCGCACTTATTCTTGACAGTGACGACCGTGCCGACCATACGTTGATGTTTTACACCGTAAGCGAATGCTCGGGCTTGAGTCGATTCATAAGCCTGCTGACAGGCTAGTTGACGGTCGATGGAAATCCAGAGCAACTTTTCCAACTTGTTATCAAACTTTTTATACCGTTCAAGCACACCGACGAAGGCAGCGACCGTGGCAACGTATAAGAACGCCCACATCCACATAATCGTAGTGTTTTTCATAGTTCCTCCCGAGTTATGTCGACGAGCAATAGACCATTTAAGAGTAAAACCTCAAAAAAGTCAAGATAAGCTCCGCAGATTCCTCGCCTTCGCTCGGAATGACGGAGGTTGCGATTATCCATCAAACAGCGTAATATTGCTCCATTATGGCCACAAAACGCGTCAGAGTCAGGGCAGCGCCCAGCCCAACCGGCTACATGCATATCGGCAATTTGAGGACGTATATTTATGACATGTTGCTGGCTAAGCAGAAGGGCGGGGATTTTGTTTTAAGGATAGAGGACACTGACCAGTCCCGTTTTGTGCCTGACGCGACCGAAAGCTTTTGCAGGACGCTCAAACGCTTGGGGATTATCCCAAATGAAGGTGTTTGGCTATCAGAAGATGGCAAATCACTGACTCAACGTGGTAATTTTGGCCCTTATATCCAATCTGAACGCAAAGCCAAGCACCAAGCCTATGCCCAACAGCTTTTAGACATGGGTAAGGCATATTATTGTTTTTGCACTCAAGAACGGCTTGATCAGATGAGATTAACGCAGGAAGCGGCTCACCAGCCAACTGGCTATGACGGACTTTGCCGCAAGATAGACCCTGCTGAGGCTAAACGTCGGGTTGAAGGCGGTGAACCATCTGTCATCCGTCTAAAGCTTCCAAAAGAGGGAAGTGTAACTGTTAACGATGCGATTCGAGGCAAGGTTACTTTTGACTGGAAATTGATAGATGATCAAGTCATCATCAAACAAGATGGAATGGCTACTTACCATTTAGCAGCCATGGCTGATGACCACGACATGGAAATTACCCACATCTTACGAGGGGAAGAATGGCTATCTTCGGCGCCCAAGCACATGTTTATCTACGAAGCTTTTGGCTGGGAGCTGCCCGTCTTTGCCCATTTACCACTGTTGCTAAATCCGGACAGGACAAAGCTCTCCAAGCGCCAGGGCGACGTATCAGTTGAGTCTTATCTTGATAAGGGATATCTGCCGGAAGCATTGTTCAACTTTTTGGCTCTTTGCGGTTGGAATCCGTCAGACAAACAAGAAATATATACACCAGATGAACTCTCACCTTTGTTCGACCTCTCAAAAATCAATAAGAGCGGTGCCATCTTTAATCTGGAAAAATTAAACTGGCTGAATAACCATTACCTGCGTTTGAGACCAATGGAAAATTACGTATCCATGGTAATGCCGTTCCTGCCGGCTGATGAGAAAGACCTTGATTTTAAACGTCGAGTCGCGGTTTTATTTTGGGAAAGGTTGAACTTGCCTTCTGAGATTACAAACCTCTCATCATTCATGTTCCAGGCAAACCTAGATTATTCTAAGGTCTCACTGACCTGGAAAGATCACGCCAAAGATGAAGCAATTGAACGTCTTACAGCCGCGAAAAGCTGGATTGAACAACTCGATGACTCAAAGATGGCTGATGTTAAAAACCTTGAAGAACAAATTAAGGCGTCAATCCAAAGCAAGGGGTGGGGGAATGGGGATACCCTCTGGCCGCTTAGGGTTGCCTTGTCAGCCCAAGATAAATCACCAAGCCCGTTTGAGCTGATTGTGGCTTATGGCAAAGAGAGGTCAATAAAGCGTGTCGACGAAGCCCTGGCTTATCTGGTAAAATAGCCTCATGAAAAGGGGGTTAAGGACGTCAGTTGCGATAATTTGTGTAAGCTCTTTATTGGGCCAGTTTTTGTGCATTCCAACAACTTACGCAGCCAGCGAGGCCAAGGTCATCAAAGACCAAGCTGATGATTTAAATAAAGACATCACTGACAAGCGATCACGGGTCAAAGAAATCCAGAATTTGATTGGCTCATACCAGGATAAAATCAAAAGCCAGGAAAATCAGCAGCTTTCATTAAGCAACCAGATCTTGTTGCTGGACAATCGCATTAAAGAAAAGGAGTTGCGGCTTGATGTTGCCAAGAAACAAATTGAAATCTTAAATCTCGAAATACAGGCGCTGGGCAGCAATATCACGCGTCAGGAAGAACGCATAAACCTGCAAAAGGACATGATCAGCGATTTAGTCCGCCGATTACGCCAGGCTGACGATGTGGATACTTTGCAGGTCTTCTTGAGCCGCCCATCACTTTCTGCTTATTTTGACCGCGTAGAAGAACTAAAACGTCTGGAGGGCGACTTAGGACAAGCTTTGGAAAGGGTTAAGGCTGATAAAGCCACTTTGGAAAGCGATAAGCAAGCCAGGGAAGATAAAAAGACTGATCTTGAGCAACAAAAAAAGGATCTGAAGGAAGAAGCTTCGCGGTTAGACATGGAAAGGAACTCCAAAATATCCCTTTTAGCTGAAACCAAAGACCAGCAGGCTGAGTTTAATCGGATGGTCGATGAGTTACGCCAACAAAAAGAGTCAACAGCTGACGAAATAGCCCAATTGGAAACAAGCTTGAAAGATAAGCTAGCGGCCATTGATGAAGCTTTGGCCAAAGGTGAAACTTTGATGCTTTGGCCAGTTCCGGTTCGCAAAATCACCACAAAATTCCACGATCCGACCTATCCTTTCATAAATCTTTTCCAGCATCCAGGTATTGATTTGCGTGCCGACGTTGGAACGCCCATCAGAGCAGCAGCCGGCGGCTATGTAGCTTGGACTAAACAAGGCAAGATGTACGGCAATTACATCATGTTGATCCACCCCGGTAATTTTGCCACTGTTTACGGCCATCTGACCCGCTTTAACTGTAAACCAGGCACCTATGTTGAGCGTGGCGATATCATCGGTTTTACGGGCGGTATGCCCGGCATGCCAGGCGCCGGCCTTTCTACCGGGCCGCACCTACACTTCGAAGTCAGGCAGGATGGAATTCCTGTTGACCCAATGGGCTTCTTGCCGGAAGCGATTGAAACAGACACTATTCAAGGTCCTGGGGACCAGTCCTAATATCAGACAAGAGCCTATCCAGATCTTCCATTGTTGAGATACGGACAGCTGAAGCGCGAAACTGGCGAAAGCCTGGTATGCCTTTAAAATACCAAGGAAAATGTTTGCGTAACTTGACCAGCCCCTTCTCGCCGTAATATTCAACCTGAAGTTCGGCATGGCGGCGCAAACCCTTCAACCTCTCATCTAGTGATGGTTCACCCGGGTCAGGCTGGCCAGACAAAACAGTCTCGATCCTTTTGAAAATCCACGGGTTGCCAAGAGCACCGCGGCCAATCAAGAGCCCTTTAGCCCCAGACTGACTAAGCGCTTCTTGAGCTGACAGGGGATCGACAATGTCGCCGTTAATTAAAACCGGAATTTTAACCTTATCAACAACCTTCTTAACCGCAGCCCAATCTGCCTTACCTGAATATGCTTGATTTTTTGTCCGGGCATGAATCTCAATAGCATCAACACCAGCCTGCTCAAGAACTTGAGCGAAGTCCACAATCTCATCTTGTTTGCTCCAACCTAGACGCGTTTTGACGCTAAGTGGTAAGCTATTAGTGCTTTTCATGGCGCGGACTATGGCTGCGGCCTTGTTTGGTTCACGCATGAGCGAAGCACCATTGAAATTCGAAACAGCCTTGTAGACCGGGCAACCCATGTTCACGTCTATGCCATCCGGCTGTGATGTTTGCATGACAATTTGCGCGGCTTTAGCCAGTGCCTCGGGATCAGAACCAAAAAGTTGCTGGACAAGCGGCCTTTCCGCTTGGCTAAAAGCCAGTGACCCCAAAGTCCTCTTGTTTCCGCGAACAATCGCTTCAGCAGCCAGCATCTCGCGAAAAATGACAGCTTCGCCCTCCGCCATAGGCGGACAAGCACATTCGCGCACCAAACGACAAAAAGGCGAATCAGTAAAATCCGCCATGGGAGATAAGCCGATAATAGGCTTAAACAATTTGGTCCAATCCATGAAAAGACAGTCTAACAAAACAAACCTTACTAGTCGAGCAGTGCCATATGGCCTTTACAGTGCCCCCAACTAGAGCCCCAGAACCCAAAGAACTTGTCTTGAAACCAAAAGGCAAGCCGGGGTTTGATGACGAACGTTTGAAATCGCTTATCAAGGTCGTTGCCTGGCAAGGTAGGATTATCGTCTTACTGTTAGTGGTCATTGTAATTTTGGCTATCGTAAAAACTGACAGCTTAAAATTGCCGATGCAAAAAGCGGTCGCTTCGGCACCGCCCATTTCTGAACAGAGCTTCCAATACAATGTTTTCACTTACCAAGGCCCAAAACCTGTTAAGCACGGCGACATTGTTAGAGCCAATGATGTTTCAATCTTGGGACAAATATTCGACTACAAGGAAATAAAGAAAAAATGGCCTGACCTGATCTTTACGGTCAATGGCGCTGCCATACCGGTAAATGACAATGGCGCCTACGCCGTTGACATGACACTTAAGATCGGCCCAAATGTAATTGAGACTGCCATGAGCGTCAGTGGCCAAGAATACGAAAGAAGGCAGGTTGTCTTGACCTACAACCCGCAGATAGCCACTTCCACACCGCCCGTGATTCAAGCTACAACTACCACGCCGACCAAACCATGAAAAAATTTGATTTGCATCAACCGTATAAACCGGCCGGCGACCAACCGGAAGCCATAAGCCAATTAACTGATCATCTTATAAAAGGTGATCGTTTTTTGACGTTATTGGGCGCCACCGGCACAGGCAAGACCTATACCATGGCGCATGTCATCCAAAATATCCAAAAACCGACTTTGGTCATTGCCCACAACAAAACTTTAGCCGCCCAGCTCTGCAATGAATTTCGAGAATTTTTTCCGAACAATGCTGTTGAATATTTTGTCTCTTACTACGATTATTACCAACCAGAGGCCTATATCGCCAAGACAGATACTTATATCGAGAAAGAAGCTCAAATCAATGAGGAGATTGACCGCTTGCGCCACAGCGCCACTCAAGCCTTGTTGACCCGCAAGGACGTAATCATCTGCGCTTCAGTTTCATGTATCTATGGCCTGGGTGCACCCGAAGCTTATGCTCTGACAATTTTACACATCGAAACGGGCAAGGACCTGACGCGGGAAGACATGATACATAAGTTGGTCAACATGCAGTTCACGCGCACCAGCGCCGACTTGACTCGTGGCTCTTTCCGTTTAACAGGCCAAGTGTTGGAAGTCATGCCTGCCCACGAAGAAAAAGTTTATCGCATCGAGACGGCTGGAGGCCGAGTGGAAAGGATTATGCAGGTTGACCCTGTATCGCGGAAAATCTTACGCGAGCAACAGGACCTATGGGTTTTCCCGGCCAAACACTTCATAACGCCTGGCCCGGAACGCGAACGGGCAATCAAGGCCATACGCACCGAGCTAAAAGAGCGTTTGGATTGGTTTGAAAAACATAATTTGCTTTTAGAGGCTGAACGGCTGGAGCGCCGTACCAAATACGACCTGGAAATGATTGAGACCTTGGGTTATTGTTCGGGAATCGAAAACTATTCACGCCATTTATCAGGACGCAAGGAAGGCGACCCGCCGGATACGCTATTGTCTTATTTTCCAAAGGACTTTTTGCTCATGGTCGACGAGTCACATGTCAGCGTGCCTCAAATCGGAGGCATGTATGAAGGTGACCGTTCGCGCAAAAACACACTGGTCGAGCACGGTTTCCGATTGCCATCAGCTAAAGATAACCGGCCATTGACCTTCAAGGAGTTTGAACAAAGAGTGACCCAAGGAGTATTTGTGTCAGCCACGCCAGGTTTGTTTGAGCTCCAGAACTCAAAAGCAGTCGTCGAACAAATCATCCGTCCCACGGGCCTGATTGATCCCGAGGTGTTAGTGATACCGATAACGCCCAAAAAAGGCGAGCCTGGCCAGATTGATGATGCCATCAAACGCATAGCGCGAGCTACTGACGATGGCCAAAGGACATTGGTCACGACCCTGACTAAAAAGATGGCTGAAGACCTGACAGAATTCCTAAAAGAAAAGAAAGTAAAAGCCTGCTATTTGCATTCTGATATCAAGACCGTCGAACGGCTTGAAATCTTGTCTGACTTCCGTCGTGGCAAATACGACGTCTTAGTTGGCGTAAACCTCTTACGCGAGGGTTTGGATTTGCCTGAAGTTTCATTGGTTTGTATTTTAGACGCTGACAAGGAAGGTTTCTTGCGCTCAGAAACATCTTTGATCCAGACCATCGGTCGCGCTGCCCGCAACGTCCGCGGCCAGGTTATCCTTTATGCCGATCGCATTACCGGCAGCATGAAACATGCCATTGCCGAGACAGATCGCCGTCGTACTAAGCAAATCGCCTATAACCAGCAACATGGCATTACGCCGCAAAGTATCAAGAAGGCCATTACTGATTTACGTGGATCACTGGGCTTTGCAGAACCAAAAGATATTAAAGAGATACTTAAGCTTGAACTATCGGCAGAATCTCGCCAACTCGAAGACGTGATCAAACAAAAAGAAGCTGAGATGAAGACGGCCGCGCTAGAACTGGACTTTGAGTTGGCGACCATCTTGCGCGATGAAATTGTCATAATCAAACAAGAATTGGGCAAGCGGCAGAAGAAAATTCCAGCTTCGCAGGACGGAAAAGCTCCCAGGATCAAGCGTCCGCCCAGGCATGGGAGGACTCATTGACGGAGTTCCTAGTTTCATCCATCAAGATGCGCTAACCTCTTTACCATGGATGCTGTTGAAGACATAAAAACCCGCCTAGATATAGCTGATATTGTAGGCGAATATTTGCCGCTCAAGCCGGCCGGGAGCGGAAGTTTTAAGGCTAACTGCCCGTTCCACCAGGAAAAGACCCCCAGTTTTTACGTTAACCGGCCAAGGCAATCCTGGCATTGTTTTGGATGTAATATCGGCGGCGACTTGATATCTTTTGTCCAAAAAATAGAGGGCTTGGAATTTATGGAGGCTTTGGAACATTTGGCGCAAAAAGCCGGAGTCCAGTTACCAAGTTACAATCCTGAAACGCAAAGCTTGAAGAAGAGACTCCAAGAAGTAAACGACTATGCGGCCCGGCTCATGCAGCAAGTTCTCATCAATGATGCTGATGCTGCCATTGCTAGGCAATACGTCCAGAAGCGGGGGATAGATGATTTAACGTCTGACTTGTGGCGCCTGGGATATGCCCCACGTGATTGGCAAAAACTTGAAAAAAAGTTATACGAAAAAGGTTTTACTGCCGATGAGTTGGTTAAATCCGGCCTAGCGTCACCCAGTGACCGCGGACAGGGGATGTATTTCCGTTTCAAAGAAAGGCTTATGTTCCCGATCTGCGATGCCATGGGCCATGTTGTCGGCTTTACTGGCAGGATTCTTACTGCAGACAAAGTCGCTAAGTACGTTAACACGCCAGAAACTCTGCTTTATAAAAAAAGTGCAGTACTTTATGGATTGGATAAGGCTAAAGGCGACATCAAGCGAGATGATCTGGCGATTATCGTCGAAGGCAACATGGATGCACTTACCTCGCACCAATTCCAAGTCGCCAATGTAGTGGCTTCATCTGGCACAGCTCTGACCCAAGACCAACTGAACTTGCTGAAGAGATACACCAACAATATTGCCATTGCTTTTGACATGGATCCTGCCGGGCTGATTGCCACTTTGCGCGGACTTGACCTTGCACGCCAAATGGATTTTTCCATCAAAGTCATCCGCTACGACCAAACAGTGGCCAAAGATCCCGATGAGTTGATCAGAAAAGATGTTGGGCTTTGGAAAGAAGCTGTTCGCCAAGCCAAGCCCATCATGGATTGGATATATGTCCAAGCTTTTACCCAATTCCCACCATCAACACCCGAGGGCAAGAGGCAAATCGCCCAATTCGTGTTAAATGAATGCCGCTACCTACCAAATCCGGTTGAACGAGACGCTTGGATTGCTAAGTTGGCCCGTGACTTGGACATTGCACCGGACGCCTTAAGGCAAGCCATGTCAGCAGCCAGTAACCAGTCTTCGGTTGCCAACAAAAGATCTGTCATCCAAACTACACAGACAAAAAACCGGCCGCTCGTCGCTGAGCATAGTCCACTGACCAATGAGACTGAGTTGGAAGCCCTCTGGCTGGCGGCTGTTTTGGCTAAACCCGAGCTTTTCCATGAATTAGACGTTAACTGGGCCCATCTTCCACACGCCAACCTTTACAAGTTGCTGGTTGACGGTTATAATTCGGCCATTCCAAACCAAACAAACGAAGCAAAGCCTTTGTTTAATAATGTTGCCCAGCTCCCAGTCCTGGAAGGGGAGCTCAAGCAACTTGTTGATTTTTTGGCCATATTGGCCGATAGCGAATTCCAGGACCAGTCAGTCGAAGCCTTAAAACACGAGCTATCAACTATTGAGGAGCGCCTCAATGGGCTAACTCTCGTCCGAAGGCAACAACAGCTAGAACAACAGATGCGCGAAGCCGAGCGGCTCGGCGATGTCGAGCGAATAAAAGCCCTGTTAGCGCAATTCAACAACCTTCGGTAGCCATTCAGGCGACCGACGCTCTCCGCTTCCGCTGGACAAAAATCTTGCGATCCTGGAGTGCTAAAACACTTATGCCACACACATCACGCAAACGCCGCACAATTGGGCACTCTTTGAATAAACTGCACTCAACGCCCAAAAACAAGAAACTGGTCAATAAAAAACCAGCCGGAGGTAAGAAAGCTTACCAGCCAACATCTTCTTCCAAGGCCAAACAAGCTCAGAAATCCAAAAAACCTCAGGCTAAACAATTCCAACAGCCTAAGACGCCTTACGTCAAAGCCCCGCCACCAACACCCGAGGCTTTGGACCGTCTTTTCGAAAAAGCTCGCACCAGGAGCTTCATGACAGAAACTGAAATCCTTTATGCTTTTTCTGACATAGAAGATTATATTCCTGTTTACGAAGCATTTATCGATCGGTTGGATGCTGCTGGTATTGCTGTGGTCGAAATGAAGGAAGGCATACTGGGACGCAAAGATGACAGGCGGGTCATCATGACCCAGATGAACAGCGCCATCCCGGAACTGGGCGTCAAAGTTGATCCGTTTGATTTGACGGCTGACCATATCCAAATTTACTTGAGAGAAATCGGCAAGATCCCCCTGCTTAAAGCTGAAGAGGAAATCGCCTTGGCCAAACGCAAGGAAAAAGGGGACAAAGAGGCCGAGAAGAAACTGATCGAGGCTAACCTGCGCCTGGTCGTCTCCATTGCCAAAAAATTCATGGGCAAATCCTTGGCGCTTTTGGATTTAATCCAAGAAGGCAACATCGGCTTATTCCGCGCCGTCAAAAAGTTCGAGTACCGTAAAGGTTACAAATTCTCGACTTATGCCACTTGGTGGATTAGGCAAGCCATTACTCGCGCCCTGGCCGACCAGTCGCGTACCATTCGCATCCCGGTCCACATGGTGGAGACCATCAATAAGTTCCAGCAAATCGAACGCCAATTGATACAGGACTTGGGACGCGAACCATTGCCTGAAGAAATCGCCGCTGAAATGGGCGAGGATGTTGACAAGGTCCGCCATATCATCAAAATTTCACAAGATACTGTTTCACTCGAAACTTCAGTCGGTGAAGATGATGAAGATTCAACTCTTGAGGACTTTATCGAAGACATCAAGAACGTCACGCCTGACCGGGCGGCTGGGCTCCAACTGCTTAAGGATTACGTCAAAGACATTATCAAGGACCTTTCACCTCGCGAACAAAAAATTCTCGAGATGAGGTTCGGGTTGGTGGACGGAGTAAGCCACACTTTGGAAGAAGTCGGTAAAGAGTTTGACGTCACCCGCGAACGTATCCGCCAAATCGAATCAAAAGCTTTGGAAAAGATCCAGCAGCATCCGCTCATCAAGAGACTTGCTGATTACTAAAGTACAAAAAATTATCCACACCCGTCCATTGACGGGTGTTTTGGTCACGAGTAAAATACGTTAAGCACCTTGAGATGTGTCGGACTATTTAGTGGGGAAACCCAACATTCACAGGAGAGGATTCCTAATCGGGTTCGCAAGGACATGACAAGCGCGGTTCAACCGAGCAAGTCGCCGATAAGGGCCATTTCTGGGGATGGGAGTAAGACTACGGTCAAACTCCTAGCAGCACTTCTGATCATTCAGAAGAGTCCGAGCTATGCAGCTCTCCAAGTAAGTGACGGCCACGAGGTTCGACGTTTGCGCAAACGCATGAAGCGGTGAAGGGAAGGCCCTTGGACGCTAGTGCAAGAGACGTAGACGTTGGGACAGGCATTTGCCGGAGTTCAATCAATGTGAGGTTGCGACGAATAATCGGACCAAGCAGCGAGCGATCACTGGCAGAATACGACGAGTGAGGCAATGGTGCCACACACGTCAGTCTAAGGGCAGCGGAAGCTGTAGACCTTGAGAACCTGACCGCAACCTCCTTTCGGAGAACGTGGACAGGATTGCTCGAAGAGAGCGGTACATGGAAAGAGTCATCCGGCGAACCCAACTCGGGAACGGACGGTTCTGGAAATGATGCGAGCGTAGGTCTCGCTAGCTGGAAATGAAAGTGACGCGTGTACTAAACCGACGCGTAGGCTACAGGCCCAGATCTGCTCAACAACCCACTACGAAAGGTGCAACCACTCCTCACAGCGCACGTGTCCTCCACGGCGCTAATTTTTTTGCTAAAAAAGCACGAATAACCCTCTTGCCAAGCCAAAAAGGGTCATATATAATCCTTTCGCAATCTTTCCGAGGTAGCTCAGCGGTAGAGCAGAGGACTGTTAATCCTTTGGTCGTGGGTTCGATCCCCACCCTCGGAGCCACGTAAAACAACCCGCGCAAGCGGGTTTTTGCGTGGCAGAGGGAAACGAGTAAACTAGCCGCTCGAGACTCCCTTTATTGATTGACAATATACGAACATTATGCTAAAGAGGCTTATGTTCGTTTCATCTCCAAACAGGAGGAATCGCGATGAAAAAACCAAGAGAAACCGTCAGCCGACTCAGCGACGTGGAGCGCCAGTTGGCAGAGGCCGAGAAGACTTTCGAGGCTCTAAAAAAACTCGACATCCCGCAAGCTTGCGGCGAGACCCGAGCACTGGTCAAAAAATACTCGGAAGTAGATGACCTTCTGAATGAAAAGAAGACCGAATTTCTCATCCAGCTTTGCTTCACCCTGGAGCACATGGGAAAAAAACTTATGATTGAATCCCACGAGATGGATGTTGAGGTTAAGGAAGGGGGCATCGGAGTCAGAAGGCGCGGTGTTGACTTTCTCACATATCCTGGTTTTCCCGAACTCGTGCGCGACCCAAACTTCCCCTTCACGCGCGTTTGCGAAACCATCATGAGGTGGATCGAGGCCTTCGCCCGTCAATCCCCGAGTACGCACAACGCAGACCTGGAGTTCCTCCAAAAATCTCTGGCTAAGATGCACCGGATCGCGAAAGACCTGGAGCCTAACTCGAATGCCGCTGGCGACTGAAAAATCCAGCGGTTTTTTAAATCTAAGTGGCCATTGATTAAATCTCTTTGTCCCATAATTTTAGGCATGCTACTATAGGTACAATATAATAATCATCTTCTTGACATGCGTTACAAATCTCTCATTCTCTCTTCGCTAATGTTCGCATCACTCACGCTCGTTGGGGTTGGATGCGGCCCAGGACCCACAAACACGACGGGCGGACCCAGCACAACAACCTCGGACGCGTGTGGTAACCCTTACTATCCTTTTAAGCCAGGGATGGCTATTACTTATCACGAAACTTCGAAGACTCTCACCGGCGCTAATTCCGATTACACGCTTCGGACCGTCAGCGTCGCTGGCACCACGGCCACAGTCCGCGCGGAGCTCGCGAGCGGTGGATCAGCCGACATGACGGCCGATTGCGCCAGCGGTTCGGTGACAATGAAGGGATCGTCTGGCCTCGGTGCCGCCGTGCAAGGGACTACATTTAAGACAACTGTCGTTTCCTCAAGCGGTACATTTATGCCGGCGGATGTGAAGGCCGGTTCTACTTGGGACAGTTCTGAAACTATCAGGATGGATTTGACCGGCAGCTCGGCAGCCAGCATGGGCCCAATCACTGTGACCACAACAGAACAAAGCCTAGCCATTGGCAACGAGCCAGTTACGGTGCCGGCCGGAACCTTCACTGCCATGAAAGTCGAGATAAAACGTACATCGTCTTCCGCCGCTAAACTCGGCAAGATCCCGCCGTCAACCGAAAAATCAACCGAATGGTGGGTAAAAGGCGTCGGTATGGTCAAAAGCGTGACCATTGGCCCGGATGGAACCTCGACCATCGAGGCGAAGTTAATAACCGGAAAGTAACAGCTGGCTCTTGTTTGATAACGAAGAGTGCCATTGATATGATAACAAATGTTAAGTATTAGTTAGTTAAACTATATGAACTTTTTTGAGAGATATAATCTCAAAACATCAAATGTCCTAAAAATAGCCGGATTGGCGCTTTTGGCCATCATTGTTTTGGTTGTCGTCTTTCGCCTGATCGGTTCATCGTTCAATTCGGTGTTCGAAAAAACCAAAACCGTCAGCATGCCATCCCAAGGCGCACCGGCCTATGATTACGCCAACGATTCCATGGCTGCCCAAAAAGCCGGGTACGGAGGAGAAAGCGCGATTGGTTTATCAACCAGAAATATCACTGCAACTCCCAGCGTTGCTCCGATTTACGGAAACGGCGGAACAACGGGGGATACGGCTGAAGAGTTTGAGGTGACACAATACAGCGCGACAATTGAAACGCGCCAGCTCGATAACACATGTGCGACCATCACCGGCCTGAAAGCGCGAGAAGATGTTATTTTCGAAAATTCAAGCGAGTATGACCATGGATGCAGTTTTGTCTTTAAAGTCAAACGCGACAAAGCCAGCGAAATCTTAGCTCTAATCAAGGGGCTTAATCCAAAAGATCTTTCTGAAAATACCTACACCATCAAAAAACTGGTTGATGATTTTACGGGAGAAACGGAAATATTAGAAAAAAAATTAGCATCTGTTGATGAGACTTTGAAAAAAGCCGTCACTGCGTATGACGATGTGACCGTTTTGGCCACGCGGGTCGAAAACGTCGAAAGCCTGGCCAAGATCATCGACAGCAAAATAAACTTAATTGAAAGGCTTACCCAAGAACGGATTAATATCAATTCCCAGCTCGAGAGATTGGGACGGTCAAAAGCAGAACAGCTTGATCGGTTGGAATATACCTATTTTCGCATTAGTGTCTCTGAGAACAAATACATTGACTGGCAAAGCCTGAAAGATTCATGGAAGACAACCATTAAACAGTTCGTGCGCGACTGCAATCAGATTGTACAGGATATTACAATCAACTTAGTTGCGCTTCTTCTCCTTGCGCTGCAATACGCAATTTACCTCTTTATCCTGCTGATTATCGTTAAATACGGCTGGCAACTTGTTAAATATATTTGGAAGAAATAACTGCGCCATGACCGGGCTGTAGCGCATCGTAACGCCAAACCCTTGCTATTTTCCGCAATATGGTCTATACTTCGGCAACTCTAATAACAACCCCATAAATGCGTAAATATTATGTTTAACCCCCATCGAGGCAACAGTTCAGGAGGCGGTAAGAGGTTTGGAGACAGGGGCCCCTGGGATAGGGGTTCAGGCGGCAGAGATTCTGGCCGTCCCATGATGCATGATGCAGTCTGCAGCGAGTGCGGCAAGGATTGCCAAGTGCCTTTTCGTCCGACAGGTAATCGGCCTATTTTTTGCAGCAATTGTTTCAAAAGGGACGAGGATGGCGGAGCGCCAAGTTACGGCGGAGGCAGGTCAGAAAGGCCAATGTTTGAGGAAAAGCGCATGTTTAAGGCAGTTTGCGACAAATGCGGAGTTGACTGCGAAGTGCCTTTCAAACCGAACGGCTCAAAGCCCATCTATTGCCGCCCCTGCATGGGCAAGGATGGCCCTCCGATGAAGAGCAACAGCTTTGAAAATAAGGGCATTGACCAGAATAAAGAACAATTTAAGGCTATAAACGCCAAGCTGGATGCCATCTTGAAGATTTTGGCTCCTGCTGCTCCTGTTGAGACAGCCAAACCAGCCAAAGTTGAAGCTGACATTGAAGCTCCTAAGAAGGTTGAAAAGAAAAAGGTTGCACCTAAAAAGAAGAAGGCTGAAAAAGCTTAAAATCACAAAAGTGGATAAGAAAGGCTTGCCCCTTGACTTTTTAGCCAAATTAGTGTATTCTGTTAGGGCAAAAAGAGCCTTAGCGTAGAAATTAGTCGATTTTACGCAAATAGCCGTTATTTGCTGTAAACTCATTCATTATCGTATATCCTATGCAAGGAACGATTAAAAGCTTGACCGACAAGGGTTTTGGTTTCATCTCCCAAGAAGGTCAGGACAAAGATCTGTTTTTTCACCAGACTGCGCTCGTCGGCGTTTTGTTCGACGAACTCAAGGTCGGTGATACAGTGACCTTCGAAACGGAGCAATCCGAAAAGGGTCCTCGCGCCACTAACGTGCAACGCGTCTAATTGTCTAACGACAAATAGTAGAAAACCATCCCGCAGCATTGCGGGATGGTTTTTTGATAGACACTTGACACCTTTGTTAGAAATATGTAACATGTGGATAATGTTAATTATTTCTAACTTTGCATATGAACCTCAAAACCTTCACGACAATTAAATTGGTTGCGGTTATCATCATTGCCGCGGCTTGTAGCTTGACCGTCAGCATAAATAATTACCTGATAGCCCTGATCGCCGTTATCCTCGGATCTTTGTTTGTGCTTTTAATGCGCAATCGGGTTAAAGAAATAATGGCTGATGAACGCGATTATGAAATTGGCGGCAAGGCGGCCCGTTATGCCATGCAAATCTATAGTTGGATTGCGGTCGTCGCCATGTTCCTGCTTTTATGGCAAAAGAACCTGAATCCCAGCTATGAGCCGATTGCTTACACGCTGGCTTATTCGACGTGTCTGCTCTTGATCACGTATTCCCTGATGTTCAAGTATTTCTCAAAATATTCTTTAGATAAAAAGAAGACCCTCTATTCAGTTATCGCAGTTATCATCTTTCTGGTGATTTTAATCGGCGGAGTCAGGCTTTTTAGCGGCGAAGATGACTGGATCTGCTCCCAGGGCCAATGGGTTAAACATGGCAACCCATCATTCCCGGCACCAAGCACTGAGTGCCATAAATAATTATGAAAAACCGCATTAAAGAATACCGGGTAGAAACTGGCATGACCCAGGAAGATCTGGCTAAAAAAGCGGGCGTCAGAAGGGAAACTATCGTTTTTCTGGAGCAGGGAAAATACAACCCTTCTTTGGTCTTGGCCAACGATGTAGCCAAGGCCCTAAAAGCTAAAATCGACGATATTTTCTTGCTTAATTAAGGTTTGACATCCTTATATATAAGCCTTAACCTTTGGCCGTGGTATCCGTGATACGCACGGGTATTTTACATTGACAAGTGAACTAACGCTGGCAAACCAGCGTTCAAAGCTCAGAGGAGGATTCTCATGTTGTTGACCAAGTTGTTCCGTGCCAATGCCCTGACGGCTTCGCAAGCTGCCCAGATCGCGTCCGATGCCTCTGACCGCCTTGGTCTCAAAATCGGACGGGTCGAGGCAGAGTGGTGCTTCTACATCGAACACAAAGAACCGTTCGACGGCAGGGAGCTAGTGACACTGGACTGGCTGCTGTCGGAAACCTTCGATCGTCAAGGCTTCTGTGACACATCCCGCATCTCGGCCAAGACTGTGCTGGAGGTGGGGCCGCGTCTCAATTTCGAGACGCCCTTCTCATCCACGGCTGTTGCCATCTGCCATAAGTGCGGGCTCTACAAAGTGACCAGACTCGAACGTTCGATTCGCTACGGTCTCGATGTGAACCTGGACGGAGAGCAGGGCGACAAGTTCCTGGAACCGCTCCATGACCGCATGGTCCAGATGCGCTACTACGAACCGCTCATTTCTTTCGGCGATGTCCGTAAACCGGAACCGATCCGGGTCATTGACGTCATGACCGACAACTGGCGCGAGACGCTTCGAACCTATGGCAAGCAGAACGGCTGCGGCTGGGACGAGCAAGACCTGGATTTCCTCGGACGTCTGTTCCGTGACGACCTGAAACGCAACCCGACAGACGTCGAACTGTTCCAGTTGGCTCAAGCCAATTCAGAACATTCGCGACACGGGTTCTTCAAGGGGCGCCACGTGATCGACGGAAGACCAGAGGTCATGACGCTCATGGATCTCGTCAAGCAACCCTTGCGGGAAGCTCCGAGCAATTCACTGATCGCTTTTTGCGATGACAGTTCAGCCATTCGCGGGCACAAAGTCAGAGCGCTCGAGCTATCCGATCCGTGTGAACACAGCCCGTTCATTCTGACCGTACGTTTGCGGCATCCGACGCTCACGGCTGAGACGCACAACCATCCGACCCGCATCTGTCCCCAACCGGGGGCCGAAACCGGCATCGGCGGTGACATCCGCGATGCCGAGGCGATCGGGCGAGGAGGACTCTGCGGGATGCATGGCGCTGGTTATAGCGTTGGCGCGCTCAAGATACCTGGTTATGAACTGCCATGGGAGATTAATGCTTGGCCACATGCGTCCGACGGCGCTTCCCCTTTGCGTATCCTTATTGAGGGATGCCGAGGAGTTCATGCTTACGGCAATTGCTTTGGCGAGCCGACTACGTTCGGTTTTGTCCGGAGCACTGCCATCACCCTGCCGAACGCCGAGCATTACGCCTACCAGAAGCCTATCCTCTACGTGACGGCCGCCGGTACGGTTGACGATGAGCACACGCAAAAGAGGGAGCCTGAAAAAGGCATGCTCGTCGTGCAAATCGGAGGACCGGCTTATCGGATTGGTATGGGCGGCGGATCAGCCAGCTCAATGTCCGGTGGACAGAACACTGGATCCTTGGATTTCAATTCCGTCCAACGCGGCGACGCGCAAATGGAACAGCGGCATTACCGTGTTATCCAGGCTTGCGTGGCCATGGGAGAGAAGAACCCCATCGTGTCAGTGCATGACCTGGGCGCTGGCGGCGACTGCAACGCTTTGCCGGAGATTGTTCATCCGGCCGGCGGACGCATTTATCTGAGCGCTATTCCAAGCGGCGATCCCAGCCTTTCCAAACTCGAAATCTGGGGGAATGAATCACAGGAAAGGATGGTTTTGCTCATCAAGTCCGAGGATCTGGATATAATCCTGCAGATTGCGGAACGCGAAGGCGTAACTTGTGAGGTCGTCGGATCGGTTACTGGCGATGGACAGCTCGTAGTTTTCGACTCACGAGATGATTCAACGCCGGTCAACCTGCCCTTGGAAAAAATCCTCGGCAAGTTGCCACCCAAGTCCTTCGAGGACAAGCACGTGCCGGTCGCTACCAAGCCTCTCGAGTTGCCAGAAGGACTGACAGTCCTCGAAGCACTCGTAAGGGTCTCGCGGCTGCCGTCAGTCGGTTCCAAGCAATTCCTGACGCGCAACGTTGACCGCAGCGTGCGGGGACTCACTCCCCAGCAACAATGCGTCGGCCCGAACCACCTGCCGCTTTCGGACTACGCCGTTCGGGCGGATGGATACTTTGACTCCACCGGTGCGGCGCACAGCTTGGGAGAGAGACCCATGATAGGGCTCATCAATCCTGGCGCCATGGCCCGCATGACGGTCGCCGAAGCCCTGCTCAACATGGTTGGCGCTCGGATCATCAACCTCAACACCATCAAGGGCTCGGCCAACTGGATGCTGGCAGCTAAGCTAACAGGCCAAGGAGCCTGGCTCTTCGACGCCATGAAGTCCTTAACCAAGTTCTGCATCGACCTTGGAATCGCGGTCGACGGTGGTAAAGACAGCTTGTCCATGTCGGTCAAGACGACCGATCTGGAAGGTAAGTCTGCCACGGTCAAGTCACCGAGTACCTTGGTCTTCTCGGCCTATGCGCCCATGGGAGACGTGACGATGAAGGTCACGCCAGACCTCAAGAAGGCTGGCAATGCCCTGATCCTGGTCGATCTTGCGCCCGGTAAGCACCGTTTGGGCGGATCAGCCTTGGCTCAGGTCCACAATCAAGTTGGGGAAGAGACACCAGATGTGGACGATCCCCAACTAGTCAGAACCGCATTCCAAGCCATCCAAAGGCTCATCGCCGAAGGACGCATCGCTTCGATCCATGATCGGAGTGAGGGCGGACTGATCGTCACGTTGCTCGAGATGGCCTTCGGCGGGAACAAGGGTTTCCGCGCCTACGTGAACGAAAATGATGATGCCTTGGCGTGCCTGTTCTGCGAAGAACTGGGAGCGGTCATCGAGTGCGAGGACAGAATGTCCGTGCTCGAGACGCTTTGGGACGCTGGCGTACAGGCCCAATGCCTCGGCAGCGTCATCTCAGACAACAAGGTCGTGGTGGACTTCTGCGGACGTATCGTGCTCAAAGAGAGCATGACTGACATGCGCGCCATCTGGGAGAGGACGAGCGACGCGTTGGAGATGCTGCAAGCCAATCCCGAATGCGTGCGTTCGGAACAACTGGTTTGCCATCATCTGCTGACCCCGCCACCGTACCTCGCAACTTTCAAGCCGCAGCCGACTCCGGAGGAACTCCTGAAGGCCGAGCATAAGCCGCGTGTGGCTATCATCCGCGAGCAGGGGAGCAACGGCGACCGCGAGATGGCGGCTGCGTTCTATACAGCCGGCTTTGATCCGTGGGATGTGACCATGACCGACCTATTGGAAGGCCGCGTCTCACTCGACGACTTCCGCGGCATTGCTTTCGTTGGCGGCTTCTCGTATGCCGACGTCTTCGATGCTGGCAAAGGCTGGGCAGGCGTCATCCGCTACAACGAACGCGTCAGCCAGCAGCTCGAACGCTTCCGTCGACGTGCGGATACGTTCTCGCTCGGCGTCTGCAACGGTTGCCAGCTCATGGCACTCCTGGGTTGGGTGCCTGGATTCGATCTCATGGCACTCGACGAAACGCAACAACCGCGGTTCATCCGCAACGTCTCTGGACGGTTTGAGTCGCGTTTCCCGGCTGTGACGATCGGCGATAGCAAGGCCATCATGCTCAAGGGTATGGAAGGTTCCACCCTCGGAGTCTGGTCTGCTCACGGCGAAGGCCGATTCCACGCCAATCCCACGATGACTGAACGCATCTTGGCCTTGGACCTCGCCCCTTTCCGTTACGTCGACCCCAAGGGCCAAACCACCACGTCTTATCCGTTCAACCCGAACGGCAGCCCGCATGGCATTGCCGGCCTTTGCTCGGAAGACGGTCGCCATCTGGCCATGATGCCTCATCCGGAGCGGGCATTCCTTCTCCGCCAGTGGCCATGGATCCCTGACAACTGGAAACGCCTTGCGGCCAGCCCTTGGCTCAAGATGTTCCAGAACGCCTACGACTGGTGCATGCGCTAACTCTAAAAATGACACGTGAAACGTGACACGTCTAAATTCTGACGGGTCACGAGTCACAAGTCACAACAAGTCTCGGTTACTCAACCGGGGCTTCTTTTTTTTGACCAGACTCGCTTCCCATGATAAGAAATATCCAGCGTTCATCGAAACTCCAACCTGAAAGGAACTGAACATGGCTCCCAATTTGATGATGCCCGGCAATCCGCGCTACCAACCCAAGGAACTCGTACAGATTTTCGGCTATGACAACACCATGGCCTCCGTCGGCAAAGTCGAAATCGCAAACCTGCAAACCCTGGGCGAGATCGGGGTAATACCCGCTCACGAAATCGCCCTGCTCACGCCAGACGTCATAGAAAAAGTTCTGGCTATCCCGACCAGCGAGGTGGATACGATCGAACGCTCGATCACTCACCACGACATCCTGGCCTGGATCTACATCGCGCGGCAGATTCTGCCCGAACCCCTGCGTCGTTGGCTGCACGTGCCGCTCACCAGCTATGATTCCATCAGCACAGCCTATGCCCTCCAGTTCTCCTTGGCTCACCAGCAAGTCCTAGTTCCCAAAACCAGGGAACTGATCGGGCTCATGGCAGCCATGGTGCGGAAACAAGTTGCCACGCTCCAGATCGGAAGGACGCATGGGCAACACGCCCTGCCCATCACCGTGGGATTCTGGATGGCAACTATCCTTTCAAGGATTATGTACTGCACGGCTGAGATTGACCGCCAAGCATCTTCGCTCGTCGGCAAGCTCTCAGGTGCGGTCGGCGCCTATAACGCCCAAGTCGGGCTCAATATGGACACGAGCCGCAGAGGGCAGTTCGAAGCCAAGGTGCTAGCACGGCTCGGCCTCAAGCCGGCCAGGATCAGCACGCAGATAACTCCGCCCGAACCAATAGCCATGTTCCTGTTCTCCTGTCTCATGCTTTCGGCAGCCCTCGGCCAATTCGGCCGCGACGGGCGTAATCTCATGCGTTCAGAGATAGGTGAGATACGAGAGGACTTCGAAGAGAACCAGGGCGGGTCATCAACCATGGCCCACAAGCGCAATCCGATCAACTTCGAGAACTTGGAAGGCACCTGGCTAAAAACCAAGTGTGAATTCGGCAAGGTTCTGGAATGCATGATCAGCGACCACCAGCGCGATTTGGTCGGCAGCAGCATCATGCGGGATTTCCCGATCATCGTAATCAACCTCACGCACCAACTGAACACGTTGCTCAAGAAGAACAAACAGGGCACGCCGTTCATCATGAGGGTCTCGGTTGATGCCGAGGCCTGCCAGCGGAATTTCCAGACCAGCTCCAAAGTAATCCTGGCCGAACCGATGTACATTGCCATGCAGATGGCAGGATACCCTGGCGACGCCCACGCATTGGTCAATAAGAGGCTCATGCGGAGGTGCACGCATGAGAATATATCACTCCTCGACGCCATGATCCGCGAGAAACTGGATGACGAGGAAGTGGCACGAGCCTTTGACCAAATTCCACATGAGATCCTCGTCCTTCTGACCAAGCCCGAAACCTACACCGGCCTGGCCAGCCAAAAGGCTCTTGAAATCGCCGACCTGGCCGATGATTTCGTGAAGACAACCTAGAGCGGCGCTCACGCTAGAGCGACCGCTTTTTTTATAAATTGACCCGGATATTAATCTACTTTATACTGACATTTGGATTGGAGGTATACCGTGTCAAAATTTGGACAATTCAGCGAGATCGTTACTCGGGCGTTCTGCATCGCGTTCCTCATTGTCTTGGGAGGAAGCATCACATATGGGCTGTACTCAGCATACACGCTCAACATTCTCATGGGTGCCATCTATACCTTGCCCGCGATCGGCTTCATGTTTACTCTTGGGCTCCTGACCCATGAGTTCATCCGCCAGATCAAGCTCGTGGCAAGAGGTGAAGAGGTCCCCAAGAACCCATCCCTACTTCAACCGCCTGCTTTCTTCTAGCCGAGCATCAGCTCGCTAAACCCCTACATAGACCCTCGACGGTCTATTTTCTTATAAAAAAATACCTCTTTCGAGGCGAGAGCTATGCGCTTGTTGACCGTGCCTTCTTACGCGCGACCTTGGGCTTGGCGTATCCGCGCTCAGCAGCTTCTTTGGGAAGTATCTGGCGGACGATGCCGAGAAGATCTATGGCGAAGCACATGGCAGCCGTGATCGAGTTCTTGATGCCCAGATAGGCCAGGCCCAAACCCGCCTTGCCGGGCAGTAGATTGCCGTATGACCTCATTACTTCTTCAAGAAGATCTGAGTTCCGAGATCTGAAAGCTATCTCGAAATCGTGATCTTCCTTGATAGTGGCCAGGGAACCACAGAGTTTGACGGCTTCGACGCGACGATTGGTGTAGGCCACGCATTCCTGGATCTGAGCCGCCAAACGCAGCAGGAACCGGCGCATGAGCGGATCAATCCACATAGCATCCCTCATAGCTTTGGCATCCTTCCGGATCTCGTCGCGGATGCGTTCGTAATTGGCCTTCTCGACCGGCGAGACTTGATTCGAGATTTCAGCATGCCATTCGGGCATCTCTATCCAGGGTTTGACCTTGCGCTCTTCTTCGTCGGCGCCGAGGAAGTTGATGATCATCCATCGGGCGATCTGGAGCTGGTCGTTCCTGAAACTTTCACAGGACAGCGTGGTCATCCCGTGCGTGTCCTGCGGCTCAGCAAGCAGGAGTACCAGTCCCACCTGCTTGTTCAAGGCGTAGTTGGCAACGTGCGAACCGATAAAGGGCAAAGGGTCATTCTTCATCTTATCCTCCTCTGAGCAGCTGAATTTATGTCTGATTGCTTATCATGAAAAAGCCCACTTGGTCAAGGCTTAGACTACTCAATGAATTATATCTGAACGGTCTATTTTTTTACTCTTGACTTATTAACTCTTCGTGGCCATATTAGTACCGTCTCTCAAGCAGGAGGAAATACCATGAGTCCGAGCCCGCATCTTCGACCACGCCATCTTATTCTTCTGTTCGCTCTGACTACACCATGTCTACAATGCATGGCAAGCACCCCGATGTATTACATCGGATTTGAGCCGAACGGAGAGCCGCATCAGTGCAGCTGCGCTCAAAGGAATCTCTATTCCAAGGATGATCCTTGCCATATAGATCCTGATGGGCTCGACACAGAGTTGTCGAGCTGCGAGGAGCGCAAACCTGACCCGATAGCAAGACCTGCGAGCCAGTCTGACCATGCCACTCACGACTGGGGTCCGGATCCGCACACGAGCGGTTCCGACAAAGCCCAACCTGAAAAAGGTGGCCGAGATAACTCGTCGAAATACTGAAACGAGCCACGCTCTTCCTAACTAGACCCTTTGCGGTCTACTTTTTTACTACAATCATGGCCGGAGGCAACACAGCGCGCGAAGAACCGTTGCCCGTGGGATAATCCTGCAAAGCGGTCTGCATGGTTGCCTGCGGGACCTTCCAGCCTGCGCCGTGGATCGTACCCGGATCATTTACAATAAAAGAATCCGTTGCAAGATCATAACTATAGACTAAAATCGTATGCTGCAGTGGAGCAGGCTTGCGATAATACGGACTGCCTATTCTGCGGCCATCGATGGCCACTAACAAAATATTTCCATTTTGAATTTCAGAGATGATGTCAGCCGTCGCAATGTTTTTTCGCACTTCAATCGAAGTAAAGCCCAAATAACGTTTTAATATATAGTCTGCCGTGTCTTGGATCGAAGTATCCTGGTAAAAACCTAATTTTTTCTTTTCCCAATTTGATATGGCGATGATCTGTTTCCGTCCTATATACGGTGAGATTGAGGATTGGCCCTTTGCCCAGGCCACTGCCATAAGCGCTGCCGCTTCCTCGCATCCTTGTGCCAATCGCGGGTCTCCCCAGTTGCCAAACGGAGCTTGAACTAAGAAGGGGACACTGGCCGCTCTGGCAGGCAAGACGATGGCCATCCCAAATAACACTGCAGCAAAAATCAATGTCAATTTATTTCTTATCATTTGTATATTTTATAGTAATACTTCATCGCGGTCTACTTTTTTATCCCTGCGCTTTTCATTTTAATGAAAAAGTGTAGAGTCTTAAGCGGGGAATGAAGGTGAGGCGACAGCCGTCTGCATCTCTTTTTTAAATGCCTCTAAATTTTCTTGGGATTTTAACCAGTCCGACTCAAGGGCCAGGATTAGCTCGTCCAGCTCTTTGAGGCGTTTGGCTTTTTTGACATCAACAGGAGTGGGATGTTCGACAAAATATTGGAGGATTGAATTTTTTTCTTTGGTCAGTTCTCCCATATCGTGCTCTATACGCTTGAGCGTGTTTTTGGTCTGCTGGATATCGCCGAAAATATCAACCTTGGTCCGCATGTAGGGGATCGTGCCTTCTACGATAGGCTTATCCTCGTCAGGCAAAGAAAACTTTTCGTGAGTCTTTAACTCGTAAACGTAAATCTCGTAAGGATAAGGATAACGGACAGCGCGGCCGTCTTTGATCTCCAAAATCGACGTAGCGATCTGTGAGACAAAGGTCCGGCTATGGCTGACAAAGATGATTGTGCCTTCGTATTCTGACAAAGCCTCACCCAAAGCTTCTACCGTATCAAAATCCAAATGGTTGGTCGGCTCGTCAAAAACCAGGACATCGTAGCGGCCAAGGCAGATGCCAGCCAAACAAAGGCGCGCACGTTCGCCACCGGACAAGACAGAGATAGGTTTTTCCAAATCATCTTTGGTAAACAAAAAGTTACCGGCCATGCGCAACATATCTTCGGGCAAAACGCGGCCGGCCGCTGTATGCAGGTAATCACCGGCCGTTCCAATGGTCGGCAGCATCAACGGCACATGCTGGGCATAGTAGGCTACGCGCAGATTGTGACCCCATTTGTATGAACCGGACAGCAGGGGAAGCTGGTCAGCGATCGTTTTCAAGAAAGTTGACTTGCCTTGTCCATTTTCGCCCAAAACAGCCAAGTGCTCGCCGCGATTAATCTCGAAATTAATCTGCTCAAGTACAGGTTTATCGGCTTGATAACCAACTGACAAATCCTTGCATTCCAAAGCCAAAGCATTTTTCTGCGGCGGAGCTTGTATCTTAATGCGGACTGTCCGCAACGAATGGGCAATCTCAATCGTTTTCAACTTATCTATCTGCTTCATTTTAGATTGGGCTTGTGTTGCCTTGGACGCTTTGTAGCGGAAACGGTCAACAAAATCCTGCAAGTGGCGGCGCTGGGCTTCTATTTTTTTATTGTAGCGCCTGGCTTCTTCCAAACGCCCTTCCTTGTATTCAAAATAAGCTTCGATATTGCCGGGGAAGAGAGTGAGTTTCTCGTGTTCAAGTTCCAAGGTATGCGTGCAAACATTCTTCAAAAATTCGCGATCATGCGAGATGAGTAGCAAGGCACCGCGATAAGTACGCAGAACATCTTCGAGCAACAGGACTGTCTGCAAGTCCAGGTAGTTTGTCGGTTCATCGAGCAGCAGGAGATTGGGCTCGCGAACAAGAATGCCGGCCAAACGCACGCGCATCTGGTAGCCGCCGGAAAGGCTGAGAAAAGGCGCTTCCAACTTTTCGTGCTTAATCTCAAATGATCCTGCCATTTTGGCGCATTCCCAAGGTTCGTGGTCTGAGACCCTGACCAAATAATCAATAACCGTCTCGTTGGGAGGAAAAACTTCGTTCTGTTCCAAGTAGCCAAGGCGGGCGTTGGGGTGGAGGACAACCTTGCCTTCATCCAATTGTTCTTGGCCTAAAATCATGCGCAGAAGCGTTGTCTTGCCGGAGCCATTGGCGCCGATCAGCCCAATCCTTTGTCCCTCGGCCACCGAAACCGTGGCCTCGTCAAATAACCTTCGGAGACCGAAGGATTTAGAAATACCTTGTAGCTGAAGGACAATAGACATTGGAGTTTAGTGTCCCGCATTATGCCTATAAACCTATAAAAAATCAATGGTGCGAGGCTGACGTGCCAGCCAAGTGCCCGGTTGCCCAGGAAGCTTGTAAATTAAAGCCTCCTGTAAAACCATCAATATCCAAGATCTCCCCGGCAAAATAAAGTCCGGGGCAGATTTTTGATTGCATTGTTGTCGGATCAACTTCTTTAAGGTTGACTCCGCCGGCCGTAACAAACTCATCGCCAGCACTGCGCGAGATGATATGCAGTGGCACGCCCTTGAGCCAATCCATACACCTAGCCAAATCTTTTTTGCTGACATCATGCGACTTTTTCTCGCCGTCTATCTTTAACTCAAGACAAATAACCTCGGCTAATGACTTTGGCACAAATTCAGCCAGGATATTAAGCCAGCTCTTCCTGGGATTGGCGAGCTTGATAGCTTCGATAGATGAAGTCAGATCACTTACTTTCTTATCAGGTAAGAGGTCAACCACAATTTCGAGCGGATGTTTGGCGTCAAACTTTTCAAAAGCAATGAGTGACGATAAAGCAAAGACAGCCGGACCGCTGATGCCTTTATGCGTAAACAATATAGGACCTGACGTCCTTAAGCGTCCTAAGCGTCCTAAGCGTCCTTCGGGTCCTAAACTTACTGATTGGAAAGAAAGACCCGCAATCTTGGCTGGCCAAGTTTCTTGGGTAAAAAGCGCACTTAAGCTCGGGGCAAGTTCTGTAATCGTATGGCCGAGTGAAGTTGCGAAAGCATAACCATCGCCGGTTGATCCGGTTTGGCGATAAGCTTGGCCGCCAGTCGTCAAAATAACCTTATCAACCAGCAGGGGAGGCTCATCCTTTAGTTCGACTTCGAAACTTTTTCCGATTTTTTTAATATTAATTACTTGAGTATTTAAAACCAGTTTGACGTCAGACTTTTTAAAAAGTTTTTCAAAGACACCAACCACGTCATGCCCATCGTTGGAACGGGGAAAGACCCTTGAGTCGGCTTCGATTTTAAGCGGCACACCATGGGACTCAAACCATTGATAAACATCTGATGGCGAAAACTTATGCATGGCCGACGTCAAAAATTTTCCTCCCCTCGGGTATTTGGTCAACACGACTTTTATGTCCTGGATACCAGTCGTGACATTACATCTTCCGCCACCTGAAATAATGACTTTTTTGCCAAGGCCATCGTTCTTATCAATTATAAAAATCTCAGCTTTAGGAGCAGCTTCAAGCAATATGGCAGCTGACATGAGGCCGGCTGCTCCGCCGCCAATAATCGCGACTTTCATGGGCATATTTGTACCACGGATCGCTCCTCGTAACCAGAATAATGACCAGATTCATGAACTTTTTATCTAAAGTAAGCCAAATTATATTTTTCATAAACAGAGGGGCCTTGACAAATACTAGTTTACTGGTAAACTATTTTTTCCAATATATGCTAATCCTCGACGAAGAACATCTACTCAGACAATTAGGCATGACCGCGGCTCGCATCCAATCTTATGTCAACCGATACTTTTTTGAACCGGTTGGTTTGACGGTGTCCTGCGGCATGATCCTCCATCTGCTTGAGCACCTCGGACCCATAACTTCCTCTGAGATTCTCAAGCACACCGGCGGGACTAAATCTAATATAAGCCAAAGACTTAGATTCCTGGAACGCCTAAACTACATAACCCGCGAAGAGAATAATTCAGAGGATAAACGCCTGGTCACGATCCAGCTGACTGAAAAGGGACACGAGCTATACCAGTCGCTGCAAAACACTTTATTGGCCAGTGCTAAAAAATTTGAAGCAGAGTTGCAGATCACGGACGAAGAAAAAGCAGTGTGCCAAAGAGTCATTTCCAAGATAAACAACTTCATAGACGCTAACCACGAAAATATATGTCAGAGACTATGCCATCTCAAAGAAAGCAAATAAGCATCCCCCTTGCCAGTGCCATCATGCTGTTCGTGATAGTTTCGGCCATAGCAGTCGGTTGCAGCAAGCAGGATCCGCCCAAGGGCGTCCAACCTGACCCCGTGGCGGTTAAAGTCCAGACGGCCCAAGAACATTTTTCGATCGCTTATGCTTTGGATTATCCTGCCATGGTCGTGGCTGAACAAGAAGCAAAAGTTATTGCCAAAACAAGCGGCACCCTTTCCGAAACTTCTTTTAATGTAGGCGACAAGGTCAACATCGGAGACAGGTTGTTTAAGATAGATGACGTCAACGGTTCTTCCCCGACTGACGGTTTTTCAGCTTACCAAATCAAACAAGCTCAACTGGCTGCGCAGCAGGCTTTTACCTCATACCAGATGGCCCAAAACAATTATGACAACTTAATAGTCACTTCAGCCAAAGATTTGAAACAGGCCGAAATTGCCAAAAGCCAGGCACAAACCGGTAAGACAAACCTTAACCAGACGACCGCTGACTCGCTTAAGTCAGCACAGCTGGCTTATGACACTGCCAAAATTGCCACAGAACAAGCCCGGCTGGCTTATGAAAACCGCAAGGCTATCAGCAATGAAAACTCAACTGACACGGCAGCCAATGCTTCCCTTTCAGTCGGCACTGCCATTGATACCTGCAACACCCTTCTGACTTCTTTGCTTAACATGTTGGATGTAGACCGCGATGCGGGCGGAATCCAACCATACAGCAACATGTTGGGCATAGCAGAACCTTCTGCCCGCCCCGCGGGCAGGATGGCTTATCTGGCTGCCAAGGCCGCCATTGATGCCTATCACCTTAACCCGCCCGCCGATGCATCAGCCCGCGTTGATGCAGCCATTGATATTGCCAAAAAGACCAAAACCCTGACCGACGCATCCAAACGGATTTTGGACAATACTTTCCAGTCAGTATCTTTACCTCTGAGCTCTGCTGCCGGGACTTCCTTAAACGGTTTGCAATCAACCGTGGCCGGATATCAAGCGCAGGCCAGCGGTTTGGTTACCCAATTGACCAATGTAAAACAAGGCATCACTAACGTAGGAATGAACAACGACGCCACGTTGGACGGATTGCAAAAGGCGTATGAGCTTGCCCAACAGCAAGAACAGATCTCTGCTCAGAGTTTGCAGAACTTAAAATCCAGCATCAAATCACAAATCGATGCGGCTGATTTTGGCTCCCAAGCGGCTGACAACCAATACTCGTCAACTAAATCCAAACTGGATACCCAAATATCCGTCAGCAAATCCCAGGCCGACTTGGCAGGTATCCAATACCAGAATGCCTTGACCAACCTGAATAACCTGATCGATATGCATGAGTCAATCGCACCGATCACGGGCGTTATCACAAAAAAATACGTTGATAACGGGGCGACAGTCTCGGCCGGCCAGGTTATTGCCGTCATAAGTACCCAAGACGATATAAAAATCCAATTTTTTATTGACCAAGCCCACTTGGAAACGATTAGGCCGGGCATGGCCATGACCATCAAGGACAGTGACGGCCAACAGGCTTCTGGCACAATCTTGGCAGTAACTCCCCAGGCTGATGCCGTGACCAAACGTTTTCTGGTGGAAGCTAAAGCTAACGGGACATCCAAAGCCAACTTAACGCTTGGGACTATTGCCACCGTAACGCTCCCCATCATTAAAATTGCGCCGCAAGGTTCTTTGCTTATGCCTCTGGCAGCAGTTGACATCGGCCAAAGTGGCGCCAGTATTTTTACCCTGGAAGGGGAGACTGCTAAAAAAGTTTCTGTCCAGGTTGGGAAAATCGAAGGCGAGACGGCCGAGGTCATCGTGCAGTTGCCTGAAGACGCAAAAATTGTAGTGGACGGCAATAAACTAATCCAAGACGGAGATAAAGTTCGGATTGCGCAATAGCTATGGACCAACTACCCATGGATGAGATCCAATTGATTCCGCCACCTCAGCTGACAAGGCCGATAATCGCGGAGCCGGTTGAATCAATACCTCCTGAAAAACCACCTGAAAAAAAGGAAGATAAATCTTCCGACCATTTGTATTTGGAACGTTTGACATTTGACCCTGCCCTGCGCAAAAGCTGGCTGAATTTTTTCGTCAGTAACTTTCGCGTTGTCATATTGCTTATCATCCTCTTGACTGGTTGGGGCGTTTACTCGTTCATCACGCTGCCGCGCGAATCAAATCCGGAAGTCAAGATTCCGATCGCCATGGTAGTCACGACTTATCCCGGAGCTTCACCGGCTGACATCGAGGAATTAGTCACAAAAAAAATCGAAACCTCGGTGACCGGCCTCAAGGGCATCAGCAAGATTACAGCCAATTCCTCCAACTCAATCTCTTCCATTCGTGTCGAGTTTGACTCTTCGGTCAATCTGGATGATGCCATCCGCAGTTTGCGCGACCAGGTCAATGACGCCAAAAGGAACCTGCCTACCGATGCCAACGACCCGGCCGTCATCGCTGTTTCTTTGGATGATTCTCCTATTTGGACAGCTTCTTTTACCAGCCCGGTGGACGGTTTTACGATGCGCAAGGAAGCTGATGATATCAAAGACGAACTGGAAAAAATCCCGGGAGTGCGCCAAATTAACATCTCAGGAGGCGACCAAAGGGAATTTGAGATTGCTTACGATCCCCAAAAACTGACTTATTACAACTTATCGCCCGACCAAGCCAACCAGCTGGTCAAGGCCGCAAATTTAGCCATACCGGCCGGCAGCTTTGAAGGCCAAAAATTTAATTTCCCGGTCCGCGCTGACGGGCGCTTTTGGACTGCGGAAACCCTGTCCAACTTGCCGCTCTTCCACACGGATGACGGGGCCCAGGTTTTACTGAAAGACATTGCCAAAGTTCAAGAAAACGCGATTGAGAAAACCGTTTATTCTAGGTTCGCAAACGAAAGCGACCAAAAATCCCAGGAAAACATTACAATCCAGGTCGTCAAAAAGACCGGCGGTAACATCGTAAGCACTGTCAAAGAAGTTGAGGCTAAGATGGACGAGATGGTCGGCAAAATGCCAAAAGGCACAAACTATTCTGTAGTCTTGAGTGCTGCAGATACAATCAATACGGATTTTAACCATCTGACGCGTGATTTTCTCTTGACGATAAGTTTGGTGGCTTTAGTCTTGTTCCTTATTGTCGGCTTGAAAGAAGCTTTCGTGGCCGGGTTGGCCGTACCACTGGTGTTCTTCGCGACCTTTGGCATCATGGGTCAGACCGGAACAACCCTGAACTTCCTCTCCATGTTCTCGTTGATCCTGGCCCTGGGCTTACTGGTGGACGACGCCATCGTGGTCGTAAGCGCCACCAAGCAATACATGAACACCGGCAAATTCACGCCCGAAGAGGCTGTCTTGCTCGTGCTCAATGATTTCAAGGTAGTGTTAACTACCACAACCCTCACGACTGTTTGGGCCTTTTTGCCGCTCTTGGTTTCAAAAGGCATTATCGGTGAATTCATCAAATCAATACCTATTACCGTTTCGACGACCCTGATTGCTTCGCTTGTCATCGCCCTACTTATCAACCATCCTCTAGCTGCCGTGCTTGAGCGCATACGTTTGACCAAGAACTTTTTCTGGGCGATTTTGGCAGGCTTGGCGCTCTTAGCTGTTGGCTTGGGCCTGATTGTTTTTCCTTATGGCCTAGCTATCGCTTTGCTACCAACCATGGTCTTAGGCCTTTTGTTGCGCTGGTACTATCGCGGTGGGAAAGAAAAATTAGAAGACAATGCCAAGCTGGCGGATGCCGAATGGCGCGATGATGACCTGATCAAACAAAAACTTAAATCGCAGGCCAATGGCCATGACAGCGGTTTTTGGTCGCGCTTGATGCATGGCATCATCCGGTTCGATCGTCTCGTGCCAATCTACGAAAAATACTTGAACAAAATTCTAGCCACTAAGCGGACGCGTTTGTTAACCTTGGGCAGCGTCTTCCTGATTTTCTGTTTGGCTATCGCCTTGCCAATTACGGGCGTAGTCCAAAGCGAATTCTTCCCACGAACTGATTCGGACAGCGTTAACATCAGCATTGAGGCGCCAACCGGCTTAAAACTGGATGAAACGGACGCCATTGTGCGCCAAGTCGAATCCAGGCTCTTGTCCTATCCCGAAGTTGACAGCTACTCAACCCTGGTTGGCAATGGGGGATCGAGCGGCATGTTTTCTGTTAATTCCGGCAACTCATCCAACATGGCCAGCGTTACGGTCAAGCTTAAGGACGCTTCGGAACGCAAACGCAAATCTTACGAGATCGCCGACGCCATGCAAAAAGATTTTTCCAACATCCACGAAGCTACGGTCAGCGCCACGACTCAAAACGCCGGTCCGCCTTCCGGCGCAGATTTTGAAGCGCACATAGCAGGCGACGATTTGCAGGAATTGGATAAGCTTGCGCAAGAGTTAAAACCCGAGCTGGCTTCGATCACAGGCGTGGTCAATCCCAAAATATCGTTAAAGATGGCCCCGGCTGATTATACTTTCGTGCTTGATCCGGCCCGCATGGAACTCTACAACTTGAATACCGCTTATGTCGGCTCGGTCCTCCGCACGGCTATTGCCGGCACGGAAGTGACTACCGTCGTTCTGGACGGGCAGAGGATTTCGGTCATGGCTCGCTTTGATAAGGAAAAAATTCCCAATCTTGAAGCTATCCAGAACCTCCAGATCCTGAACAACGCCAAGCAACCAGTGTTCTTAAAGGATGTAGCCACCATCCAACTCGAGCCTTCGGTGGATACCATAACCCGCATCGACAAGAAAAGGACAGTCGTGCTCTCTGCCAGCGTCAATGGCGCCAACAAACCGGCTGACGTAGTTAAGGAGTTCCAAGCTCGTGTTGCGGAAAAACATAAGTTGCCCAGCGGCTATACAATCACGTACGGCGGCCAGAACGAACAGAACGCGGAATCAGTCACTTCAGTCATTCAGGCCATGTTAATTGCCGGCTTACTCATCATCTCGACGCTCGTCATTCAATTCAATTCTTTCCGCAAAGCCCTGATAGTCCTCGTGACCATCCCGCTCGGATTGATTGGCGTCTTCTTCGGATTGGCGGCTCTCGGGATCAGCCTTTCCTTCCCGGGTCTGATCGGCATCGTTGCCTTATTCGGCATTGTCGTCAAAAACGCTATCATTCTAGTCGATAAAATCAACCTGAACTTGAAGAGCGGTATTGCTTTCAAAGAATCGATTGTTGACGCCGGAAAATCACGCTTGGAAGCCATCTTCATCACTTCCATCTGCACTATCTTGGGCATGATTCCCATTACATTATCCAATGCCACATGGACTGCTTTGGGCAGCGCCGTGATTTTCGGCCTCATGCTCTCATCCTTCTTCACCTTGTTCATCGTGCCCACGCTCTTCATGACATTCGTCAAGGATGACCGCCGCCACGTGGATGGCCCTGTCAATGAGCTGGAACTGCAAAGGGCCTCTTTGTAACTTGCCAAAACACCTCAAGCACGGTGAAATATCTTGAGCCTATGTCTAAAATCATTATCGCTTCCGGCCCGGTCATTGTAGAAGAGGGCAAAGTCCTGCTGAATAAGCATGGCGATACGACTTTTTGGAAATTTTGCGGCGGGAGGGTTGAAAATTTCAACGAAAGTTTGATGGACGCGGCCCGGCGCGAAGCCAAAGAAGAAGTTGGCGTTGATCTTGAGTTCCTTGATAAGGAACCGTTCATCCTGTACACGACCAAGCAGACAGAAGAGGGGACAGTTGACGTTATTTTGGTCCACTTCTTGGCCAAACGCATAAGCGAGGTCAAACTCGGGCCAGACATCCGCGAGTACGCCTGGTTAGACATCAAGGCTTTACCGGATGATGACCTGGGTCCTAATATCAAACCAACCCTCAAACATTTTGGTTTACGGAACTGACGGGTATTGCCAGTTATCTTTTTTCAAAGATGGAAGTCTGATTAATAAACTTCAACTGTCACATACCTGACGCCAAAACGGACGGCCTGCGTGCGAGTTGGCATCCAAAGGTCTAACCGGTTGTAATAACGGTCGTTCATGCGATCACGTACAACAAAAATTTGGTCCCCGAAAAATTCGGGGATTTTGACGATGGCATGCAAGGGAAGGAAGTTGGAAGCGATTGTATTGGCTGCCCCATAACGTGCGTAGTTCTCGCAAACGTCATAACCGGTGGCAGTCAGACAAGGGGTATCGTCCGTTTGGTCCAAAGTGCTGGAGTAGGCAGTAGCCAAAACCCTGACTTTCTTTTTAGGCTCTGGCGATTGGCGGCAGATTGGCGTCTCCCTTTGGCCTTCCCAAACCAAGCGAGGTAAAGGCATCCTGGGAACCATGACCAAAATCCAGGCGGCTATGGATATGATAATCAGCGACAGCACTAAAAATGCGGCTGTTACCCACATTTTGACGCTCAGCGGTATCTTTTCACATTCTTCCGGCGGGCAAAGCTTGATTGATTTTCCTGTTTCGTTTGGCATCTGACTACATTATAACTCCAATATTAGACAATAGCGAGATATTGGGTTTAAATAAGGCCAGCGAAAGCCTAACCAAACTATTATGACTGACCAGAATTTGTCGCTCGTGCAGCCAACGATTGACCACGCCATCCAAGCGGCTCCCGAAAAGCCCAAGCTGGAAGCTGCCCCCAAAGAGATAAAAAAGGACTACGCCTTGATCACTGGCGCATCATCTGGCATAGGCGAAGCTTTTGCCAAAGTTTTGGCAGCCAAAAAGAAACCCTTGATACTAATTGGCAAGAATGAAACTAAACTCAAAGCGTTGGCTGAAGAGTTAAGGACAAGGGAGGGGATAGACGTGCGTTTTTTGCCGATTGATCTGGCCCGCTCAAAGGAACTTCCACTCTTACCCGGCAAACTCCAAAATATGGGAATCACTGTTGACGTTTTGATTAACAATGCTGGTTTTGGCAAATACGGCCAAGAAAGTGAAATCCGCTATGAAGATGATTTAAACATGGTTAACTTGAATTGCCGAGCTGTCTTGGCTTTAACCAAACTCTTCTTGCCTAGCATGCTAGCGAGGCGGAAAGGCGCCATCATCAATGTAGCCTCAACTGCCGGCTTTTTTCCGTGGCCGACTATGACAACTTACGCCGCGACCAAAGCCTTTGTCATTAGCTATTCACAGGGTTTAGCCGAGGAACTCAAAGGCAAGGGCGTCAAAGTCCTTTGCACTTGCCCTGGTCCGGTTGCCACCTCATTCCAGGAACGTGCCGGCTTAAAAGTTGATCCCAATGATTATAAACGCTACTCCGACCCCCAGACAATTGTCGAAAAAACCTTAGAAGCGCTCAAATCAAACAAGAGCCTGGTCATTGTCGGCAACTCAACAGGCTGGACAAAGTGGGCGCTAAAACTATTGCCTCGCTCGCTGTTCATCAAGCTCGTCTAGTAACACCTGTCATTGCGAGCGAAGTTCGACGTAGCGCGGCAATCTCCGGAGATTGCTTCGTCGCTGCAGCTCCTCGCAATGACGAACAGAGCTTCGATATGCTATACTGTCATCGGGGCGCGTTTTGTTAGCAGCGCACCATATTGAAAGTATGCCAAAGCCTCGAACTAAAAAGACCAAGCCTATAACCTGGAAACACGCTGACAGCGTTTGGGCAACCCTTAGCGTCATCAGTTTCCCGACTGTCGCCCTTTCATTGGCCAGCTTGGGATGGCAACCCTATGCCGCTTTTCTCATGGCCTGCGTAGGCACCTTGGCAGTCCTTTTTATCGAAGCTATAGTGCGCGGCAAGAGCTGGATTTTCCAAGATGCTTACCGCCACATATTTGAACACCAAGAAACTCCTTTTCGTATTTTAGTCGTGACTGGCGGCGTGCTGTTGATATTGGAAACTTTATTGGTATTTGAGTTTTTACAAAACCCGGCCGTTGACGGCATGGTGCTTAATGTCCTGGCCCGTAAGCAATGTACTACACCGCAAGCGCCTTTTGCCCATCTTGTCTGTCCGATGTTTGAAAAAAAGCCAACCATCAACAGGCAAGAGTTTGCCCTGACTTATTCGTTGGAAGAGGCTGCCAAGAAACATTTGATACCTTCGGCTCTGGCCGGATCCTGCATTGTGCTCCCCACTGAAAAGCTGGACTTAACTCAATCCAACCTGACTTTTTTTGCTTATTGCCAAACTTGGCAAGCTGATACGTGCCAAGCATTAAAAACAGGGGAGTCAGCCATGGTAAACGCTCAGATGAACCGAGATGGCCAAGGTTTTTATACCCCGACTGCCTGGCAAGAGGATAAGCAATCAACCCAATACCAAAGCCTGACCGCCAATAAGAGCTTGCTTGAATATCTTGACCAACAACTGAACCGAAGGTGCTTAACCGACCTTAAGCAACCTGTAAGATTCTAAACCGTCATGCTAAACTAGTGGCATGCTCGTCACGCTTTTTGGAGCTGCTCGGGAAGTTACTGGCTCGTGCTATTACATAGAATCCAATAAAACCAGAATCCTGGTTGATTGCGGCCTTTTTCAGGGCACGACTTTGGCGCATTCCAAAAACTTTGAGCCCTTTGGCTTTGATGTCTCCAGGCTTGATGCTGTGGTTGTCACGCACGCTCACCTTGATCATGTCGGGCGCTTGCCGGTCCTGGTCAAAAATGGCTTCAAAGGCCGGATTTTTCTGACGCCTCCCACGGCCAAACTGACCCAGCTCGTCTTAGAGGATGCGGCTGAAATCATGGACGAAGAATTCCAGAGGTCATATACGCCTAAACTATATTCGAACGAAGACGTGGCAGGTGTCGTTTCTCTTTTTAAGACGATTGACGATAACTCCCCAATTAAAATTAAAGACCTTAAAGTCACTTATCATAACGCGGGCCACATTTTTGGCAGCTCCTTTTTATCTATCGAGGCAGGGGATGGCTCGAGGGCGGTTTTTTCCGGCGACCTTGGCAATGTCAACACGCCTTTACTCCAGCCCAAAGATGCTTTAACCATGACTGATACGCTCTTTATCGAGTCAACTTACGGCAACCGTATCCATGAAAATGAAAGCATCCGGGCCGAGTTGTTAAAAAAGACAATCGTGGAGACTATCAATAAAAAAGGCGTGCTCATGATCCCGTCCTTTGCCATCGAACGCACCCAGGAGATTCTCTTTGAATTGAATCATTTTGTCGAAAACCGGCTCATGCCGCCCGTGGACATCTATCTCGACAGTCCCATGGCTATCAAGGCCTCTGTTATCTTCGACCAATTCCCGAAATACTATAACCGGGAAGCTTTGAGGCTGATCACAGCCGGAGATAAACTTTTCGAATTCCCAGGCCTAAAAGAGACTTTGTCGCGGGAGGATTCCAAAACCATCAACCAAGCACCCCGTCCTAAGGTCATTATTGCCGGTTCTGGCATGATGAATGGCGGGCGTATCCTGCATCATTTGGTCCGTTATTTGGGCGATAAAAATTCAACCGTGCTGATCATCGGTTACCAGGCCGAAGGCACGCTCGGCAGACGTCTTTATACGGGCGAAAAACACGTAACTGTCCTTAGCGAGAGGATTGACGTTAAAGCCAAGATAACCAGCATCGGTGCCTACAGCGCCCACGCCGACCAGCGTATGCTATTGGATTGGATCAAAACTGCCGCCAAGCTCCCCAAAAAAATCTACTGCACGCATGGCGAAGAAGCAGCCTCAGCCGCCTTAGCCACCCGCATCAAAGATGAAATGGAAGTGACGGCTGACGTGCCAAGGTTTGGGGAGACGATTGAGATATAAAGCTATGCCTGAACCAAAATTTCCTAATCCCTTTGCCGAAACTCCAACTACTCAGGAGTCTCATGTTCAGCAAACTGCGGAAACAGAACCATCCAGAGAAGAGATCCTTGATAAGGCCGTGGAGCTTATGAGTAAAGCTAGCTATGGGGAAGGGATCGATGAATTTTATAAATTCCTAGAAAAGAATGAAAAATTCCATAAAGACATTGTCCTTAAGCTTATCGAGGAGAAATACGGTCATTACGTAGTTAACATTTTTGATAAATTTAGCGGACTAGACCATCAAGACATGGCTCTAAAGTTTATTGAAGCAGGGTTAGGGGCATTCGTTGCGCAAAACCTGAATAAATTCCATGGACTGGATCATGAAGCCATCGCCCTAAAACTTATCGAGGCAGGAGATGGAAACTCCGTTGCTTATAATCTGCCGTCTTTCCAAGGCTTAGACAAAGAACTTGCCTTTAAGCTGATCGAGGCATCGGAAGAAGGAGCACATGTGGCTTACAATATGGATAAATTTCCGAGACAGGACCACGCGGCCATCGCCCTTAAACTCTTCGAAAAGAGGCGGGGAAACGACGTCGCTTTAAATCTCGAATCTTTCCATGGACTGGATCATAAAGCCATCGCCCTAAAACTTATCGAGGCAGGCTTGGCTAAATCACTCGCGGATAATATAAACAAATTCAAAAATCTGGATAAAGAAGTCGCACTTAAACTCATCGATACACCAAAGGCCTCCCATATCGTCTATCAACATCCTGAAAAATTCCATGGCCTGGATGCTGAGGTGACGGTAAGGCTGAAGTATTTGAAGATGGATCTCGACATTCCCAGCCGTCCGGAATTAGTCCCGAATGAAAGTTCACCGGAATGGGTGCGCGATGCCTGGGCGCTTTATGACGACCCCAAGATGCCACTCAAAATTAGGGAAAGTCAGGAAAATGCAGACGCTGTAGTGAAGAGCACGGAACAACAAAGGGAGTTATTGCCTAAAGCCTTGCGAGCGCGCCTGACATGCAAGCTTTCGCCCCATGAATATCTGTGGATCGCCAGTGAAACTGATCCCGCCATGCTTGATTCCCGGCAATTGATTGAGCGTATTAAAGGCGGGATTGATCAAAATCTCGGGCAACAACTCGATTTGGGCAGTGAAATTTTTGGTGATAAGAACATGTTGGAGTACATGAACCGGGCTGACATGATTCGCCACGACGCCTTGCATTTCATGCCGCAATTAATCGCCGTCTTCAAAAATAGTGGTCTGTCGGCGGATGAATTTGCCAAAAATATTTTGCTGCAAGTGGCTAAGGATCAATCAAGCGACGAAACAGGTACGGCCCACCATAAGCTGGCCATGCTCTGCCAAAGTCTGGAAAATAGTGATCCGGAAGAAATTAAGAATAAACTCAAACAATACTCCAATGTCGAGGCGCTTCAGAAATTGGCCCAGGGCATGGATATGACCGGGTCTTTTACCTCTTGGAAAGCGATGAAGAAATATTGCGATGTGATCTCATTACTGAACAAAACCGAGGTGCTGGATCAGCTTAATGACCCGTCTCTTTCGCCCAAAATGCGCGCTTTCGTGGAAAAACTGGCTTTCCATCCCAACATCGCCATGGACAGCGTCATGCAATTCTGGCGGGAACCGGCTAAATTCCTGGGTATTGACGACCGGCACACCGACCAACAAATCAACCAAGTCAAAAAACCGAGCAATTATATTTCATTGCCCTACTTAGGCTTGACGGCCGAGGATTTACGGGATGCTTACGTTGAAGGGAACATTGATCAAATACAAACTCTGCCCCCCATGGAATCTGAGTACAGCAAGATCGGATTGAGTGACGCAGACAACCCAGAAACGTCAGAGGGTCTGCATAATTATTTGATTAAAGCCTTAGGCCAGGAACGCAAAGGAGTCAAAGGCCAGGCTAAGCGACCCAAGAAACTTTTTGATAACGTCAAACGTTTTTGCAAGGAAAATGCTTTAGATTTCGGGCGACTCGTTTCCGACCCTGTGGCCGTGGCAGGATTAGACCAAGCCAAACGTGCGACACTCCATGAGTTGGTTTTCGATGCGGAAACCGGGATGAACGAACCTGAAGACTTGGGCGAAACTTACCGCGTCCGCCTGGGCCGCAAGAGCGATCCGGACATGACCGTGGCCGGCAATGATACGGCCAGCTGCATGCCGTTCGGCTCCGGCAAGAACAATGTCTACATGTTCAACCCGAACTGCGTCCAATTGGTATTGGAACGGCGGACAGAGGACGGTAAATGGCGCACCGCCGCCCAATCGGTGGTGACCATAGACCATAAAGCCACGAAAAAGACACCTGAATTAATCAATGGCTACAAAGAGCACCAGGCGCTTAAAGATTTGTTCGAGGCGGAAGATTTTGCGAATCTACCGGTCGTGACTTGTGACAACATAGAAATCGCCAAGAACGAGGAGGGTAAGCGTTCTCAGAATATCCGCCAAGCGTACGAGCTTTTTTTCAAAAAATACTTGGCCGAGAATGCACTGACCTTGGGGGTCGACCCCACGCGCGTGGCCATAGGCACGGGTTACACGCCCGATGCCCTCGGCCTAAAGAAAGAGGAGAATCATTACGTGCCGCAAGCGCCCATGGGCTACTCGGACAATGTCCATGACCAGTGTTATGTCATGGAAACCGGTTTGCCGGCCGGCGAACGCCTGGCCCAGGCGCAAACCAAACCGCTCATCGTGCGTGATGCGATCGCCGCGGCTTATATCGAAGGCAAGGCTTACGCAGACAATGACAGCCTGATGGAATATTTGCACAAAGTCCAAAACAACATCATAGGTTCTCAGATCGCCAATGAATACTTCCACCGGCCCAACCTGTCTTTCATCACCAAAGACGAAAGGGGAGTGCCTCAAGGTTACATGGTCGCTTATGAGGGAAAAGCTGAAGATAAACCAATGGTCTATATTTCTGATCTGGCGGCCGACCCGGAAAACAAAATAGCCGGGGTGGTATTGGTCAGAAAATTCCTCCGCAGTTATTTTGAGGCTTATGGCGTGGCCAATAAACCCTATCTCCCCATTTTTACCAACGCACGCGAAAAGACATCTTACCAATGGATCCTCAAACTGGCCGAGGCCGAAGCCAAGAAGCGTGGCTGCGTGGTCGAACTTTTCGAAACCGGAACTTACAAGCAAGGAACCGACACCATGCATAATATTTATATTTTAATCGGGAAAGATAAACAGGAAATTGAAATGCAGAAAAAAGAAATTAAGCTATAATTGAAATATGACTTGGATTATCATCGCTCTTATCGGTCACGCAGCCAACGGATTTGCCTTCGTGATCGATAAGATACTTCTCAAGAACGCTTTCAAGCGCAGCGCCACTTATGCCGGCATGGTCGGGCTTTTGTCGGGCTTAGCCATCGTGCTGATCCCTTGGGTTACCAGCTGGCCAATCGGAGTCGACATCTTGTGGGCCATCCTTTGCGGCATAACCTTTATGGCCGCGCTTTGGACGTTTTTTGCGGCCTTGTCGCGGGGTGAAGCCAGCCGCGTAGTGCCAATCATCAGTGCCCTGATACCGGTCATGACTTTGATTGGGGCCTACTCTTTTTTAGGCGAACGTCTCTCTTACCAGCAATTGATTGGCTTTGCCCTTTTGATTGTCGCCACTATCCTTTTGGCCGGAGGTAAAGCGCAGACCAGGCTGACCAAAACCACCATCTTATTATGCATACTTTCGGCTTTGATGTTTGCCGTGAGCGCCATCAGCGGCAAAGCAGTTTATGACAGCGCCGGTTTCCTGGGTGGGTTTGTGACCACCCGAATCGTGGCGGCTGCCACGGCGCTGATCTTAGCTTGCTTGATTGACCCGATGTCTGGCGCTGAAATGTTATCCATTATCCACGCTCATAAAGGCAAGAAAAAAGGCGAGGCAATATCCGGTTCATCAGCTGCCAAGCTGGCCGTGGTCGGCCAGGTTTTGGGCGGCATTGGCTTCATACTGCTCCAATATGCTATTTCCTTGGGCAGCGCTTCCATCGTCAATGCGCTGCAAGTCATGCAGTTCGCCTTACTAGTCATCATAGCTTTTGTCCTTAAATCAAAGGCCCAAACCTTGCTTGGCGAATCCTTGAAACGAAACGTCATTGCCCTTAAAGCAGTTGCCCTGGTTGTCATGGCTGTTGGGTTGGCGATGATTAGTTTATAAATATGAAAAAAACCACAAAAAAGACACTGAAAATAGTCGGCCTGGTGCTAGCGGCCTGTTTTATCGTCATTGTCTGCGGCTTTTTAGCCATGAGCTTAAGGCTGCCAATGCAGCAGACAGTTGGTGTGACCTTTAGTAAACCTTACGCCGAAGAATTCAAACTTGATCCGGACCAAGTCCTGTCAGCAAGTTTAAACGACTTGAATATCAGGCGTTTCCGCATCCCGGCCTACTGGAGCCTGCTCGAACCGCAAAAAGGAGAATGGAACTGGTCTTGGCTGGACAATGAATTGGACAGCATTGCCGCCAAACAGGGGAGCGTTGTCTTGGCAGTCGGAGAAAAATTGCCGCGCTGGCCAGAATGCTGGATACCTGACTGGGCCATTAACCTGTCGAATGCAGAGCGGGAACAAGCTGTTTTGGATTATTTGAACCAAGTCATTAAACGTTACAAAGGCCACCCGGCAGTCAAGAGTTGGCAGGTAGAAAATGAGCCGGGTTTCCCGTTTGGCAAATGCCCGGAAACGGCTGATGGCTTGTTTGATAAAGAACTTCAGCTAGTTCGTTCGCTGGACACTAAACCAATAGCCACAACTGATTCCGGTGAGTTGTCTTTTTGGACATTAGGCCACAGGGTCGACCGCTTGGGCGTCAGTGTCTATCGCGTAGTCATTGGCCCATTGGGCATCTTCCATTATTGGTTCGTGCCTCCGCAATTTTATCTGCGCAAGGGTCAAGTCATGGGTTTGCTCTGGGGCATAAAAGAGTTTTACGTCAGCGAGTTCCAAATGGAGCCATGGACCAAACGCGCAACCCTGCTCGAAACTCCCATCGACGAGCAAATGCAGACTTTTGACATCAAACAAATGAAAGATAATATCGATTTTGCCAAAAATTCCGGCATTTCGACAATCGATTACTGGGGTGTAGAATGGTGGTATTGGATGAAGACCACCCAAAACCATCCAGAATTCTGGGAAACAGCTAAAACCATCTTCCAATAATATGAAAAGTCCTACCTCGCGACAAAAACCATCAAAAGGCCTTAGCCTGGTTCTTGAGTTGGGGCAGGATGTTAAATTAACCAGCCAAACGACCGGAAGCAAGCCAATAACCGCGGCTCTGAACATGTTGGTCGCCAATTTCCAGGAAGCCTTGGACGTCCCGCACGAGAGTTATCTGCTGAAAGATTTTTGCGGTTCTGACTTTTTCAAACGGAAATCAGGCTTAAGCGCCGAAACAATCTATCACAAAACTCAGGAGGGCGACCCCGAAGGAGCTGAACTTTTTGTGGAATATGGGTCCCACTTGGGAGCTTTGGTTGCCAACCTGGAAAGGTTGCTCCAACCAACTGACATTACGATCAAAGGGCCTATGGCCAAGACATTTGACGCCTGGGGCCATGCCATGGGCAAAGCCCGGAAACAGCATTTAGGCAAAAAACCGTCGGTAAAAATCACCATAGCCTAACTCCTCCTGCCTCCTCTTACTTCGCAAGAGGAGGTTCTGACAGAACCCTCTCTTGTTTAAGAGAGGGCGGGGTGAGTTAGGACGTTGACTTATTTTGAGTTTTAACGTACACTTCGCACCTATGGAATTGCGCAACATAGCGATTATTGCCCACGTTGACCACGGTAAGACTACCTTGGTTGATTCGCTATTGAAGCAATCCGACACTTTAAGCGTCCAAAAGCTGACTGGTGACACCATCATGGACAGCAATGACATTGAACGCGAGCGTGGGATCACCATCTTTTCGAAAAACGCGGCAGTTAACTACCATGGCACCAAAATCAACATTGTGGACACTCCGGGGCACGCTGACTTTGGCGGTGAAGTTGAACGTATCATGAAGCTGGTGGATGGAGCTTTGTTATTGGTTGATGCCAAAGAAGGACCCATGCCACAGACTCGTTTTGTGCTTAAGAAAGCCATTGAGGCAGGGCACCGCATCATTGTTGTCATCAATAAGATTGATAAGCCTGACGCCCGCCCAGCTTGGGTTTTGGATAAGACTTTTGATCTGTTCTTTGAACTGGGCGCTTCGAGCGAGCAGGCTGACTTCCCGGTTATCTATGCTTCTGCCAAACAGGCCAAGGCCGGCTTGGACCCTGATTTAAGCCGCATGAATGACGTAGCACCGTTGTTTGACGCTATCGTTAAGTATATCCCTGAACCAAAAGTAGACCTTGATGCTCCTTTGCAAGTTTCGGTTGTTAACGTGTCGCATGACAACTACAAAGGCCGCATCGCCATTGGACGCGTGGTCAGGGGAGTTTTCCGCCCGGGCAATGTGGTTTGGATTAATCGTGACGGTAAATCTGCACCGGCCAAAATTACCAATATCATGATTTTTGATGGCTTGGACCGCAAGGAAGTGACCGAAGCTCCAGCCGGTGAAATTGTGGCTTTTTCAGGCGTGAGCGACATCAATATCGGTGAAACAATTGCTGATCCGACTAACCCCGAGGCTTTGCCTGTCATGGCTATTGAAGAGCCAACAGTCAAAATGACCTTTGGCGTTAACACCTCGCCTTTCTCTGGCAAAGAAGGCCAATACACGACCTCGCGCAACATTAAAGAGAGGTTGGAGCGCGAGCTGCAGAATGACGTAGCTTTGCGCGTTGATTTCCAAAACGCCGGCGAGTCATTTATTGTCGAGGGCAGGGGAGAGCTGCATTTGGCGATTTTGATAGAAAAAATGCGCCGCGATGGTTTTGAATTGCAAGTTTCCCGTCCCCAAGTCATCTTCAAAGAAATTAACGGGCAAAAACAAGAACCATTCGAGCAGGTTGAGATTGAGGTGCCGGAAAGCCTGAGTGGGACCGTCATCGAAAAGATGGGTCGCCGCCGCGGTGAACTTAAGAATATGTTAAACGAAAACGGCGTAGCTTATCTGACTTTCGAGATCCCTACCCGCGGCTTAATCGGCTATCGCAATGAATTCACGGTTGATACGCGCGGCCAAGGCATCATCAACACGTTACTCTTGGGCTATAGGCCTTATGCCGGAGACTTGATGCGCCAGGAACATGGTTCGCTCATAGCCCACGAATCAGGTACAGCTGTTTCTTATGGCATGTTGGTTGCCCAGGAAAGAGGCATCCTCTTTATCCCGCCCAATACCGAAGTTTATGAAGGCATGATTGTTGGCCAAAACGCCAAGCCGGAAGATTTGGTGGTCAATGTTTGCAAGGAAAAAAGATTGTCCAACATGCGCTCAAAAGGGGACGGCGTGTCCGAAGCTTTGACTCCCCATCGCATCATGTCGCTCGAACTGGCTTTGGAATACATTGGCGATGACGAGCTGGTTGAAGTCACTCCCAAAAATATCAGAATGCGCAAGATGTTTCTCAAAGAATACGAGAGACGAAGAGCAGGACAGTTGTAAACGATTTGCAAAAAATGTGCCATGAGCTATTATGGCATTATTATGATAAAAGAAGGTCCGTCTGATGTCGTGCCAAAAGAGACACCAACCACAGCGCAAAGCGAGACTTCTCCGAAAATCCAGAGAGAAACACCCAAAGAGGACGAGATTGTAGTAGACCCGGCCTTTCTTGAGTATTTAAGGAGCTTGAAACCAGCTCCAGAAAAATATGTTTCAAGTGCCACTGAAACAAGCTTCGCCGAGCATGTGATATTCGACAGTTTGCGTATATATTTTTCAGAACATTTACAAGGCCTTGACATGGACACCGTAAGACAGAACTTCAAAAAATACGCCGCCAATGGTCTTCCAGTCCATACTCTTTACACGTTCGATCCAAGTAATTTGTCGGAAGAATCGATAAAACAAGCTCTGAGAAATTTAGCTTTTGAAGTTTTCGGAAGAAATTATAATGAGGATGTGTTCATCCCTAAGGATGGCGAAGTAATTGACGAGAACGACAAAATCACCGTCCGGAAACCAGAACGTGCGGACTTCGATCGTGAAATGGATTCCATTCTGGAAAAATATCTAGCCGGCAATAAGGTGGTCGATTTGGGTGCAGGCTATGAAAAATTCCGCATTGCGGCCGATATTCATCACGCTAAAGAATACGTAGCCCTTGATGATCCTTTTGGAAATGGGGAGGAAAAAATAGTGGAAGCGAAAGATCGACAACGCATGGAAGGGTACAATAAATTTTGGTCTAACATCTTTAACATCCCCAACGAGCCATGTAGACGCAGACGGATATCTGCCGATATTTTGGAAAGCTTGTATACCAAAATACCTAAAGACTCCTCATGCTTCGTGATTTTTGCCGTAGATGAGGTATATGGGCTTAGCAATGAATATATCGCTGAAGCGAACAAACTTATTGCCGAAAGAACCAAAGTTGGCGGCGTTGTTATAAGCGGGAATAGCACTATAGGACTGTCCTTGCCAAAAAACTTCAAGCTCATACATGAAGGCCTTGTGACAGTATATTTGAGGGAAAGTTAGATATACAGAACAGTAAAAATAGTGCAAGCCGAGGCTGATTTATCCACAATCCTAAATTTATGTAATTTGTGCTAGATTACGGCTTGTCTCTATATGTCGGATCGCACTGAAATTGTCCTGGATATTGAAACCCAAAACACCTTCCAAGACGTTGGGGCTTACAAAGCCTCATTGCTTAAAATTTCAGTGGTGGGCGTTTATTTTTACGAGACAGATACTTTTGAATCTTTCTTGGAAGCGGACCTGCCAAAGCTCTGGCCGCGCTTAGAGAGGTCAAGTCGTATTATAGGATACAACCTTTTTGGTTTCGATTACCCATGCATGCAGACTTATTACACCGGTAACATCATGAGCCTGCCGACAGTCGATCTTTTGCTTGAGATAGAAAAGCGTTTGGGGTTCAGGATTAAGTTGGATACGGTGGCCCAAGCTACTTTGGGCATGGGCAAGAGTGGTGACGGCTTGCAAGCGGTCCGGTTTTGGAAAGAGGGGAAGATTGATGAATTGAAAGATTACTGTTTACAGGACGTGAGAGTCACGAGAGATATTTACGAGAAAGCTTTAGCCGAAAAACAAATCCAGTACTTTGATCGCTTAGGACAAAAACAAAATATTGTCATGCCAATCTTGCCGGCCGAGTCGCAGGAAGCGCCGAAAATCAACCTTTCATTGGGTCTCTGAACCTTATCCCCAGGACTTTCGTCCTCCCCAACATCTTGTGGTATAATCGCGCTTAGACCACAAGATGTTGTGGTCATCCGACAACCACAACTAATGTAAAACGCGCTTCTCTAAGTTTTTGACTTGGAGAAATTACATTATTGGGACAAGGTGCCGGAAATAACAAAACTTAACCACCACTGCCCTATGTGCCCACAGGCTAATTCTTCGGTTGGAAAAACCAGCACGGAGAGAATCTTGGACGCCAACCTCAATACAGAGGCAATCATGGCGTATTTAAAAACACTCAAATCAATCCGGCGCCGCGACGGGCACATAGATCGTTTCCAACCTGAGAAAGTCCGGGGCAGCATCCGTGAAGCTTTTAGGTCTGCCGGTTTTGACCCGGAAAAAAACGCCTCTTCAATTGACCGCGCAGTCAATTACGTGATCCATAAGCTAAACCAGCGCTTTGACGGCCACACAGTCCCGACAACAGAAGACGTGAGGGAAACGGCCGGCGCTGCTTTGATTGATTTGAATTTTACCCAAGTCGCCAGGCTTTACTTACTTTACAGGCTGCAACTCTCAGAACGGTCGCAAGAACCTGACTATGGCCATGGCATAAAAGTCCATCGGTTTTTTACGACTGAAGACAGCCATCCTTACGATGAGCTGGAGTGGGACCAACGCGACGCTGTCATTGCCAATGAGAAGGGAAAGGTCGTCTTTGAGCAAAAAGGTGTTGAAGTACCCAAATTTTATAGCCAAACAGCCACCAACATAATCGTTTCCAAATATTTCCGCGGTCGCTTGGGCACTCCGGAACGCGAAACTTCCATGCGCCAGCTGGTTGACCGCGTGGCCAAGACCATCACTAATTGGGGGAGAGTCGGCGGTTATTTCCAGACAGCCCAGGACGCTGATATCTACGAAGCTGAACTGACATCTGTACTCGTTAACCAGAGGGCGGCTTTTAACTCCCCAGTCTGGTTTAACGTGGGTGTTAATCCGCATCCGCAATGCTCAGCCTGCTTCATCAACTCAGTCCAGGACGACATGCGGTCAATCCTGCAGTTGGCAGTGACCGAAGGCATGCTTTTCAAGTATGGCTCGGGCGCCGGCTCAAACCTTTCATCCTTGCGTTCTTCGAAAGAAAACTTGGCAGCTTCTTCCGGCAAGTCATCTGGCCCGGTTTCTTTCATGCGCGGTTATGACGCTTTTGCGGGCGTCATCAAGAGCGGCGGCAAAACACGCCGTGCCGCCAAAATGGTCATCCTAAACATTGACCACCCTGATATTAAAGAGTTTGTCTGGTGCAAAGCCAAGGAAGAAAAGAAGGCCCATGCTTTGATCAATGCCGGTTTTGACGGCTCCTTGGACGGCGAGGCTTACTCTTCCATCTTTTTCCAAAATGCCAACAATAGCGTGCGTGTGACCGACGCCTTCATGCAAGCAGTGGACCAGGATACTGATTTTTGGACAAAATTCGTGACTAACGGCGAACCGTGCGAAAAATTCCGCGCGCGCGACTTGTTGCGCGAAATCAGCGATGCGGCCTGGCAATGCGGCGACCCAGGCATGCAATACGATACGACCGTCAACAACTGGCACACCTGCTCCAACACAGACCGGATCCACGCTTCAAACCCCTGCTCGGAATACATGTTCCTGAATGATTCGGCTTGCAACCTGGCATCCATCAACCTCATGAAATGCCGCACGCCGGACGGCCAGTTTGACGTAGCTGCCTACGAACACATCTGCCGCATCATTATCATTGCCCAGGAGATCATCGTCGGCGCCTCTTCTTATCCTACGCCGGCCATCGAATACAACTCACACGCTTTCCGCTCCTTGGGCATTGGTTATGCCAACTTGGGAGCTTTGCTCATGAGCATGGGCCTGCCTTATGACTCAGATGAGGGCCGCAATGTGGCCGGAGCCTTAACCTCCATCCTATCTGGCGTTTGCTACGAACAATCAGCCCTGATCGCCGAAAAGATCGGGCCCTTTGATGGCTTTGCGAGCAACCGCGAACCCATGATGCGTGTCATGCAAAAACACCGCGAGGCGGCTTACAAGATTCCAGCCACCAACATGCCCCACGCCGTTTGGGAACGGGCGCGCACGGCTTGGGACGATGCCATCACCCAAGGCGAGAAGAATGGCTACCGTAACGCCCAAATCTCGGTCCTGGCGCCCACCGGAACTATTGCCTTCCTGATGGACTGCGACACGACCGGCGTCGAACCTGACATTGCCTTGGTTAAATACAAATGGTTGGTGGGCGGCGGCATGATGAAGATCGTCAACAATACCGTGCCCGAGGCCCTGCGCCACCTCAATTATACTGAACAGCAAACCCGCGACATTATCGAATGGATAGATAAGAATGACACGATTGAAGGCGCTCCCCATTTGCACGAAGAGCACTTACCTGTTTTTGATTGCGCTTTTAAGGCTGCCAAAGGCACCCGCTCAATCAATTACATGGGCCACTTGCGCATGATGGGCGCTGTCCAACCTTTCCTTTCCGGAGCTATTTCCAAGACAGTTAACATGCCTACCAACAGCACTGTCGAGGATGTCATGAACGTTTATATGGAAGGTTGGAGACTGGGCTTAAAGGCCGTTGCCATTTATCGAGACGGCTGCAAAAAAGCCCAACCGCTGACAACCTCCAGGACAGAAGGCTCGTCTAAAAAAGAGACGGTGGTTGTGCCTCCGGCTCCCCAGCCAAAGTCAGAGACAATACCTGCTCCCATCGTCAACCTGAGCCAGCAGTATACGCCTCGCAGGCGCCGCTTGCCTGATGAAAGACGCGCTATCACCCACAAATTCCAAATCGGTCCGCACAAAGGCTTTATCACCGTTGGGCTTTATGACGATGGGACACCGGGCGAAATCTTCATCACCATGTCAAAAGAAGGAAGTATTCTCTCGGGCCTCTTGGATGTCTTCAGCACCTCTGTTTCCATAGGCCTGCAATACGGAGTGCCGCTTAAGATTCTGGTCAACAAATTTGCCCACGTACGCTTTGAGCCGTCCGGCTTTACGGCCAACCCCAACATTCGCGTGGCCAAATCCATTATTGACTACATCTTCCGCTGGCTCGGCCTCAAGTTCCTGACGCCTGAAGAAAGGCGGGCTATCGGCATTAATGTCGACACTTCAGCCACGGCTGAATTACATATTGACGATGTTCCCAAAGACCAAGGCTATGTGGCACCTGTCGAACCCCAGCAACCAAGCTTGCTGGACCTCAAAGAAACAAATAAGAATAGCGGCCTGACATCAACTTTTGACAACCAGTCAGATGCCCCGGCTTGCGACACCTGCGGATCAATCATGGTTAGGAATGGCGCTTGCTATAAGTGTCTGAACTGCGGAGCTACCAGTGGATGTTCCTGATGCAAAAAAATTCACCCGGGGAGAGACGGGTGATTTAGGCCGGAGACAACTGTCATTTATCCATCGGGCCGGGACGCGCCATGGAATTGGAGAGCTTGCATTGGATCGTGGTCTCGATCCCCGTGGGCGGTATTGCGAGCGGTTCTTCGCCCTTGCGCGGAAGTCCCATGAGTAGGTGGCAGAAGTCCGACTCCCACACTAAGCGACGGAACAGATAAAAATCCGACCTCCTGTCCACCTTGGTTTCAAAGTCCCTGACGGCAATCGCGTGGCGGGTGCACCAATTCAGGACTTCAGTGGTGACTTGGGTCTTGCGACAGCAGTCCTGAGCCAGCTCGGGAACCAATCCGGGTGAAGCTTGCAACGCTTCGTTGAAGCAATCATCCCATTGAGGTTCGGGACGGGGCTTGGAGGGAGGAGACTTTTCCATAGCTACGACCATTGCCGGCTGGAGATCGGTCGGGCGTTGGCTCAATGAAGCGCAGGCTGAAAGGAGCAGGGTGCTGACGACGGTTAACGCGAAGCGCATCTTAGGTCTCCCTTGTTTGAGAAGGTTGCGCAAATGCTTTATCATAAAAACTGTCATCCATCAAATATGATCCAAATCTACACTGGCGATGGCAAAGGCAAGACTACGGCCGCACTAGGCCTGATTTTGCGCGCTGTGGCCTGTGGCATGAAGGTCGCTTATGTTCAGTTCGATAAGGGAGGCAAACATTATTCCGAGCGTAAAATATTCGCAGAGCGTTTCCCGGAAGTCGATATGTTCGGTACCGGATTAGACCGCATGGAAGATATCGGGCGTTTCCGTTTTGGAGTAACTGATAAAGATAAGCAAGAAGGAGAGAAGGGATTGGAAATTGTCAGAAAGTTATTTCAAGAAGCTAAACATGACTTGATAGTTTTGGATGAAATCAATGTATCCACAAGTCTTGGGATAGTTTCAGAAGCTGATGTTTTAGCGCTTTTAAAGCAAAAACCACCCCAAACCGAGCTTGTTTTAACAGGCCGGAATGTTCCTATCTCATTCATTGAGCTGGCTGACCTGGTAACTGAGATGAGAATGAACAAACATTATATACAACAGGGAGTTAAAGCTCGGAACGGTTTGGACTACTAAGAACAAATAAAGTAGACATTGTCTTGAGACGTGACTTGTGACACGTGATACGTCTGACATTGGACGTTTCACATATCACGTTTCACGTGGTAGTATGGGCCAAAATACATGCTAAAAATTCCGACTTTAATCCTACCCCCAACCCCACTCAGTCCCTGGTTTTTGATTGCCTACATCCTGTTTGGGATTTCATTATTGGCCTTAGCTTTTTTTTGGATTTGGGCGTTAATTCACGCCGCTAGGACTCCCCGGGCTTCGTGGGGCCAACGCTTGATCTGGGGGATATGCCTGCTCATCAATCCGTCAGCTACGATCTGGTATTGGTGTATTTGGAAACGTTGGGCTTTCTGGTCATTTTTCACACCACTTTTGGGCGCTTTCATCGCCCTGCCAATCGTTACCCGTTCAATGATGACCAAGGCTGATGCTACGATGCTAACCAACACTTTATTTGCGCTTGGGAGCAATCGGCTAGTCTTGATCTTCGCCATCCTGCTTATCTACCCGACGGTCATGAAGTTAGCCACCGTCCTGCATTTAGCAAAGAATGCAGACATTCCGGCCCTAGAAAAGAATGACTGGGTAATGACCTTGGCTTTACCGGTTATTGGCTTTGGAACAGGTTTAACTTACACAGCCAAACACATGAAGCCCTGGGCCCTGGCCAGCCTCGGTTGGTTAATTGCCGTCTCATTGGTAGGCGGGAGCATGGCTACGAACATCGCTCCGATCTTGGTACCAGCCGGAGATGAAAAAAGAGAAGAGTTTAGGCTGCAAAGGCTAAACCCGGCAAATTCACCTTTTATCAAAACACCCCGTTGATCTACGGGGTGTTTTTATTGTTTGTTTTTTATTCGTCAAAATCTGTCTTGAACCTCAATGTCTCGCGCTCAGTGCGGTTGACTTGATCAGCCAGATCATCCAAAGCAGCCAAGGGATCCAAAGCAATATCCTCAAAAGCTTCGACCTCTTCTTCTTTATCTTCAGCATCTTCGCCGGCAGCTTCTTCTTCGACAGCCACAACCGGCACATCCTCATCATCAACATCATCAGTCTTGATGCTCATACCAGCCGTCATCAGCTCATCTTCAAGCTCTTCGTCGTTATCTTTGTTGTAGCCCTGCGGATCCCAATCATCCGACGGACCAAAGGAAAAGGGGAATGGCGTCATAGTAAATGACCGTTTAAGAACGATTTATTTTGTCTCATTTCTAACTTATGGGTGATAGGGAAAGAGAATAATTACATAACAAAACCTTGTCAAGTTACCTTGTAAACAGGTATGCTACACCAACTATGGGAACCCAAGATTTATTGATGATTATTGGCCTTTTGGCACTTTTGGCTCTGGCAGCCGCAATTTGGCTGAAGCTGGCCAGCCTGGAGAAAAGATCGTCTCAGCCTGCTGACCTGCAGGGCCTGACCCTTATCCAGCAACAGATGGCCCAACTCCAAAAAGAGGTTGGCGGACGGTTAAACGAGAGCAACCAGGCTTTCCGCGAGCAACATGAGTCTGTCACCAATATCGTGAGGGATATTACCGGCCACATGTCAAAAGTTGAGGAAATATCGCGCCAGGTTTTGAATGAAACGACCGAATTGCAAAAACTCCAACAAATCCTCAAGAACCCCAAGCAAAGGGGAGTGCTGGGCGAATATTTTTTGGAGAACCTGCTTAAAAACGTCCTGCCGCCGGATAACTACCAAATGCAATACCGTTTTGCGGACGGGGAGATTGTGGACGCCGCGGTTTTCATCAAAGACAAGATAGTGCCGATTGATTCTAAATTCAGCTTGGAAAACTACAACCGGCTGGCCATAGAAGAAAATCCGGTTGAACGCGAAAAGCTGGAAAAAGTTTTTGTTAACGACCTTAAGGAAAGAGTCAAAGAAACTTCCAAATACATCCGTCCTAACGAAAACACAATGGACTTTGCTTTCATGTTCATCCCGCATGAAGCCATCTATTATGATTTATTGGTTAACCGGATCGGGGTGGTTAATGAAGACACTGAAAACATCATCCAAAGGGCTGCTTCCAAATATCATGTGCTAGTCGTCTCGCCAACTTCCTTTTTGGCTTATCTCCAGACCGTTTTACAGGGCCTGAGAGCGCTTAAGATTGAGGAAGAGGCTAAAGAGATACAAAAGCGCGTAGACGAGCTTAAAAAGCACCTTGGGGCTTACGAGAAGTACCATGTAAGCCTGGGGAGCCACCTGCAAACAGCGGTTAACCAATATAATTTAAGTTCAAGAGAATTCCTCAAGATAGACAAGGACATTTACCGCGTCACAGGCTCAGCCAACAATCCCGAACTCCCTGCGGTTGAAAATGGGGGAATTGATGCTTTACCCATCGAATGAACCTGCCAGCATTTCTCAAAAACAGAATAGTCCGCATCTGCTCAACCATCCTGGGGATCGGCGCGATTTTGATAGTGATTATTACCGTGGATGTACGTTTAAGTTATCGCGACCGAATCTATTCGCAAAAAGACGTCCCATCCAAACCAGTCATCATGATCCTGGGCGCATCTCTTAAACCTGACGGTCAGCCTTCGGATGCACTGCTTGACCGCTTGAAAGTCGGCTTAGAGCTCTATAATCATCATAAAGGCAGTCTTGTCCTCGTAACCGGCGATGATGGCAAGTTTTATACAGACGAAGTGTCAGTCATGAAAAATTACTTGGTACAGGCCGGGGTAACCAGTTCATCAATCTTGGTCGACGGACATGGATACCGAACTTATGAAAGCTGTTCGCGCGCCAAAAAAGAATTCAACATCACCCAAGCCATTATCGTAACGCAAAACTTCCATCTGCCGCGCGCTTTATACCTTTGCAATAAACTTGGCGTCCAATCTGTCGGCGTCTCGGCCGACCTGCACAGCTATCGCGATATTATCCGCATGACTCTCCGCGACTGGTTGGCCAGCTTTAAAGCTTGGATAGACATAAATATTTGGACGCCCAAGCCGCCGGTATGAAGTCAAATAAACCACTAAGCCTCAAGATATTAAAGGCTGCACTTAAAAAGCATGCTAACCCGCAACGCGCCTTGGCAGCCAAGAGATATTTTAAGACTGGAAAAGGGGAGTATGGAGAAGGGGATGTTTTTTTAGGCTTATCAGTCCCCGACCAGCGCAAAATCGCGAAAGACTATAAGGCGCTTCCCCTGTCTGACATCCAGAAATTACTGAAAACTAAAATTCACGAGGAAAGGTTCGTGGCGCTTGTACTAATGGTCGCGCGTTATCAATCCGGTGACGAAAGTCTCAAAAAAGAGGTTTTTGAGAGGTACCTGAGTATGTCCAAGTGGATCAATAATTGGGATTTGGTGGACACTTCAGCGCCCCAAATTATTGGTGACTATTGTTGGCGCACAAAAGACCGCCAGACTCTTAGAAAACTCATCAAGTCATCTGACCTTTGGGAAAGACGCATCGGTGTCCTGGCGAGTTTTGCGTTTATCCGTCAAGGAGACGTTAAGTTGACGCTTGAGATCGCCGAAAAGCTTTTAAAAGACCACCACGACC
>JAQULH010000003.1:0-56973 GCA_029004215.1 Patescibacteria group bacterium
TGGGGTACGCATGGAGATGAGAAATGGGAAAAAGAATATCTGGCTACAAGGCAAACAGTTGATAAGCTTTTGAAATTATTGGACAAATATAAAATCAGCGCGACTTGGGCTTTTGTCGGCCAGTTATTTCTTGAGGGCGAGGATAAATTGCTGCACGCGCCGGATATGGCTCAGGTAGTTAAGCAGTGTCCAACTTTTCAGGAGATTGGTTGTCATTCGTTCACGCATCCGATCATGGATGATCCAAACTTCAAGCCAAGTGATATGGATTCTGAGTTATCGAACTGCGTCGCTGCGGCTAAAACAATCGGACTGGAGTTAAAGTCATTTGTTTATCCGCAAAATCGTGTGTCTCATACTGATCGTTTGTCGAGACATGGTTTTATCTGCTATCGCGGTAAGGATCATAATTGGTACAGTAAGTTGCCTAAACTAATGAATAAAATCGCCCATGTGGTCGATGAATATTTATTGATTTCGCCACCTGTCGATTCACCGATCAAACGTGACGGTGTCTGGGAAATCCCTGGCGGTTATTTTTATCCGCATAGGCGCGGTTGGGCGCGGTTTTTGCCGATTTCTTTTAGGTCACACAAAGCTATAAGCGGATTGTACAAAGCAGCGCGACAGCATTGCGTCTTCCATCTTTGGACCCATCCCTTTAATTTGGCTTCTGACCAAGAAAATCTTTTGCAAGGTCTTGAGACAATATTTCAAGAGGTTGCCCGTCTACGCGACCAAAATAAGATCCAGGTGATGACCATGTCACAAGTCGCTACTCATGTGTCATCCCGACCGCAACGAAGTGAAGTGGAGGGATCTCAGTTAACTAAGATTCCTCGACTCGTCGAACTCCCTCGGAATGACAGAGAGGTTATATGAACGAAGTCAAAGTTTTAGTTTTAGATGGTCATCTGCCAAGCGCCCTGGCCTGCGTTCGCTCTTTAAGTAAGCACAATATTAAAGTCATTTGCGGAGCTGAGCGCAAAAGCGCCTTGGCCTTGCATTCAAAGTTTGCCAGCGAGGCTTGGACCTATCCCTCGCCGCTTGAAGACGCCGAAGCTTATGTTCAGGCAATCATCAAAAAACTATCAACCAAGGGTGATCGTCCGGTCATCTATTGCTTGAGCGACAATACGTTGCTGCCTTTGGCATTGCATCGTGATCAAATTGAAGCGGTTGGTCGTCTGGTTTTGCCAGAAGAAAAAGATTTTAATATTGCTTTTGATAAGGCTTTGACTTTGAAGTTGGCAGAAAGATTGGGCGTGCCCATACCACTAACTTTTTTTATCGAGAACCAAGAAGGTTTGGAATCAGCTCTCGGACAGCTCGCATATCCTTGTGTTATCAAGCCTCGTCACAGTTGTCTTTGGGTGGCTGGTAAAGGCATAAGAGGTAAAACTGAAATTGCGGATAATCGTGAGCAGGCCAAGGCAATCGTTGAGCGAATTAGAAACAAGACAAGCGTTTGGCCTTTATTGCAAGAAAAATTGACTGGCCAGGAATATGGAGTTTTTGGTTTATGGCAAAACGGCGAATGGCGAGCCAAGTTCGCGCACCAGCGCCTAAGGTCGCTAGACCCGATGGGCGGAGCCAGTTGTCTGCGCCAAAGCATTGCTATGTCGCCAGATATGGCCGAATACGCTTCAAAACTAATGTCGGAACTCAAATGGCAAGGACCAGCCATGGTTGAGTTTAAGTTGGACAAGCCCAACGGCACGCCTAAACTCATGGAAATCAACGGTCGGTTCTGGGGATCACTGGCTTTGACCATCGCTTCAAATGTTGACTTTCCTTATCTGGCTTATTTACAAGCATGTGGTCAACCGATTGAAACTCCGGGCCAATATAGTGTGCCGGTTACTGCCAGGAGTTTTTTGGCGGATTTTGCAAATTTGTTAAAGGTGATGAAGTTCGGCACAAAAGTTGGAGTCTCAAGACTGTCGGCTTTACGCTCATTTATCTTTCCCAACCAACCCAACTTAGTTTATGACGTCGAGTCTTGGAATGATCTAAAACCAGCCTTGTGGCAGGTTATTGATGTTGTGGCCAGAAAATTATGAACCAAATAAACGGTTATTTGCATTTACATTCCAGCCATTCTTATGACGGCAAGTTGTCGTTACCAGAGATCAAAGAGAAGTGCCTAGCTTTGGGCATGAGTTTCGTGGCCATGGCAGAACATATTGATGGTTTGACTGCAGATGATATCCAATCAGCAGCCAGCGAATGCCGCGTCCTTTCTGATTCCAAATTTGTTTTCATGCCAGGTTTTGAATTGCCTTATAAAGATTGCCACGTCCTGCTCTTAGGCGCCACTGACGTCAGGTTGGATCTGCCTCCACTTGAGGCAATCAAGCTCGCCAAACAGCAAGGTGCGTTTATTGTCTTAGCGCATCCTCATCGCAACCATTATCAGATTGGCCAAGATCTTTTAGAGTTGCTTGATGGCATTGAGGTTTGGAACCAGCAATATGATGGTAAACGCTATCCGCGTATTCAAGCGTTAGAGCTTTTTGAAAAAAGTTCAGCTAAAAAAGCATCGTTACTCGCTATAGCGGGTTTGGATTTTCACCGGGCATCTCATTTTGGCAATCCGCACATCAAGCTAGACGTCTCAGAAATTTCTGAAAAAGAAATCATTAATCAACTCAAAACAGGGAATTATCTGATGGTAAGCAAGGCTGTTGGCTTGTCATCGCGACCCAAGTTGTTTGGCCTGCAGAGGTTAAAAGTGGGTTTCATGAGTCGTCTGTCGTGCGGAGCCATAGCCTTTGGCAAAAGCGTCAATAAATGGTTGTATGAACATAACCTGGCTATGCCTAAACGCCTAAAAGAGACTATTAGAAAACGACTTTAATGCGTGTCAAAACTATGGACCAAAAAATTTATTCTCCGAATAATGCTGCCAAGCAATGGATCCTTGACCAGATCAAGGATAATTCTGGCGAACGAGCCATCACGATTGTTGATTTTGGATGCGGTTATGGGTCTGTTTGGCCGACTTTTTTGTCTGACCATCCGCAGTATCAGTATAAAGGTTTTGACTTTAATCGATCGGAAATTGAGAAAGCTAAACAGGCTTTTGCTAATCTGCCCAATGCCCAAGTCGCCTTGGCAGATGCCCAGAAGCAGTTAGTGTTGCCTGAGAGTGCGGATGTGATAACGGCTTTTTCCGCGCTTGAGCACATTGTAGACCTCAAGGCTTTTGTAACAGCGGTTTTGACGGCGCTCCGTCCTGGGGGCCGGGCTTATTTGAATTATGATGCCGGGCACTTTCGTTCGCATGACTTGAAAGAACGTCTTATGGTTCCGATCAGCCAATGGCTGGCCAAGGTTGGGATTGAAGGGCCTTATATGAAGGAAGTTGATGACGATCGACTGTGTGAGATTGTGCAACAGTTGGGCGGCAAGGTTATAACAGTTCGCAAACATAACTGTCAGGCCTTAAAAGGTTTCTTAAAGAAACATAGCGACAATCAGGCAGCTATCAATATTTGGTTTGGGTTTGAAGAAGCAATAAGTGGCGCCATGTCACCCAAAGACCTGCATAAGTTGTTCTTGTCAACTACAGTCGTTATCGAGAAGGTATGAAGATGGTTTTAGCCACAGGCATTTATCCACCCGAGATTGGCGGGCCAGCCGGCTACGTGCGCGGCTTGGCTGCTGAGCTCGTCAGCCGCGGCCACCAAGTCGCGGTTGTTGCCTATGGCACTGATAAGACTGAGATGGGCCGCGGATTTGAGGTTACAGTCATCCTGCGCACGTACGGACCCTTGGTCCGGTACTGCCGCTATATGCTGGCAGTACGCCGGCTGGCCCGAAAGTCCGATCTGGTTTACATCCAAGGGCCGGTCTCAGAAGGTTTGCCTGGCATGCTGGGAGCGATACTGGCCAACAAGCCCACCGTCCTCAAGATCGTTGGTGATTATGCTTGGGAGCAGTATCAGCAGACGTCGGTTAAAAATCCTGAATTGTTGGATGAATTTTTAACTCACCGCCATAGCGGGAAGGTCAGATTATTCGAAGCCATTGAACGTTGGGTCGCGAAAAAAGCTAAAGTGATTATCGTGCCGAGTAAGTATCTGAAAACGGTGGTTGAGAAATGGGGGATTCCGTCTAATAAGATTAAAGTTGTTTATAACAGTATCCCGCCGTTGCCGTCAGTTGTTGATGACCAACTGAGAGTCAAACATCAACTTGAAGATAAGAAAGTCATATTGACTGTTGTCCGGGCGGTGCCTTGGAAAGGTGGAGACTTTTTATGTGATTGCCTTAAAGAACTTCCGATTGATTATGTACTGGCGGTTATTGGCGACGGGCCAAGTCTGGAACAATGGAAACAACACGCAGAAAGAATCAGTGTCGCAGACAGGGTTATTTGGTTAGGCCGACTCTCGCGTGCCGAAGTTGCTAACTGGTATCGGGCAGCTAATGTTTTTGTTTTAGCCACCGGCTATGAAGGCTTCCCACATGTTGTTGTCGAAGCTTGTTCTGTTGGTTTGCAATGCATTGTGAGTGACCGCGGCGGCAATCCAGAAACCAAGGAGTTTTTCCCTGACTTGGTGACAGTCGCGCCCTATCAAAACAAGCAGGCATGGGTGCGGGAAATCGAAGCTCGTTTTTCAAACCGAGATTCGAGATTCAGCGCAGCGGATATTCGAGCTTCGGGTGTGTTAAGTTTTGAGCGAATGGTCAATCAGACTTTAGAAATCTTAAAAACAGGCGTATGAAAGTATTAATGATCAGCCTGGAAAGAGGCTTATTTGAAGATGGCCAGGTTAGGCGCCGCATTGTTGAGCAGAACCAGAGTTTGGAGCAGCTGACGATTTTGGTTTTTGGGAAACAAGGGTTTGACCAAATGGTGGCGCCAAATATACGCGTTGTCTCGACAGCTTCCTGGTTTAGGCTTTTGTATATTTTAGACGCCATGCAACGCCTTTGGTTTTGGCGCAAAGAAAAATTTGATGTTATCACGACTGATACAGTCGAAACCGCCATAGTCGGAGTCATGGCCGCCAGGATGTTTAGTGCAGCCTTGGCCATCCAAGACCATGGTTATTATTTTCACGGCGATTATTATCGGAAAGAATCTTTCTTGAACAGGTTCCTTTACCTGTTCATGCGCTGGGCAGTCAGGCGGGCTGATGCTGTCAGGGTAGTGAGCGTACGGACAGAAAAGGCGCTTATCGATCTTGGTATCCCATCTGGAAAGATCGTCAGGTTTCCATTGGCGCTTAACTCACCCAGGCCTGCCTTAACGTCAGGCCAGCCCTCTCTTGAAATAAGAGAGGGCAGCGGCGAGGATGACTCGCCGCGGGTGAGATATTTTTTTATGGCTGCCAGGTTTGTGCCAATCAAGCGCATTGACCTTGCGATTCATGCTTTTAGCTTAATCGCGGCCAGACATCCAGATATCAAGCTCAAAATTGTGGGTAGAGGAAAGGTTGATGTGGCACGAAAGGTAAAGGAGTTTGGCATGGAATCGCGCGTAGAGATTTTGCCGTGGACTGATAAGCTGCAGGATTTATATCACGGGGCCTTGGCCACACTCATCACATCAGACCGTGAAGGCTTTAACATGACAGCTGTCGAATCTTTGCTTTGTGGGACGCCGGTTATCATGACTGATGTTGGCTGCGCCGGCGAAGTTGTCAAAGACGGGGTCAATGGTTATGTCGTACCAGTGGGCGATGTTGATGCCTTGGCTGACAGGATGGAATTATCACTTACTGACAAGGCCTTGCGGGGAAATGCCAGGAGTTATGTTTGGCAGCCAACAGGCTTAGGCATGGAAGACTTTTTGAATAAAGCAGTCGAGAACTATGGAAAACCAAAACAGTACAGTTAACTTCCGGTTGCTTTTCGTAACCCAAGTCGTCGATCATGAAGATCCTGTTTTGGGTTTTGTCATTCGCTGGATAAAAGAGTTTGTGAGCCAAGGAGCAAAGCTCACGGTTTTTGCACGGAAGTTAAAGCCACAGGATTTACCGGTGAGCGTCATAGGGCTTGATTTAGGCCAACCAAAAATCCGTCGGATATTAAAACTCTGGTATCACTCGATCAAGCATCGCAGGGATTATGATGTTGTTTTGGTCCACATGACGCCGGAAATTTTGGTTTTAGGCTGGCCAATCTGGGCCTTGCTGGGCAAGCGCGTTTATCTTTGGTACATGCATCGCAGTGTTACTTGGTGGCTCAAAGCCGCGTTATGGATGTCGCGCAAGGCTTTCACTGGTTCTGATTTGAGCTTAAGAGTCGATACTCCAAAAAAAGTTGTGGTGGGCCATGGCATAGACACTGAGCAGTTCAAGCCATTGGACGTCCAACGTCAGCCAGAAGTCCTTTGGATCTCGCGCATCCAGCCGCGCAAGAGGTTAGAGGATTCGTTAAATTTCATGTCAGAGTTTCGGCGCCAGAACCCGGATGTTAGCTGGACCATGCGCATCATTGGCTCGGCCCAAGACCACGAAGATTATTTGGCTGACATGCAGCGAGAAGCTGGGCGACTGGGAATAGCGGACAGAATCAAATTCGAAGGACCGATGGAGCATGATGTCTTGCCTGATGTTTTTGCCAAAGCCGCAGCTTTCATCAGCACCAGCCAAACCGGCAGCTTAGATAAAGTCGTACTCGAATCTTTGGCTTGCGGCACGCCTGTACTGGCTAAAGGCGAAGAATATGCAGGTTTGCAAGGTGTGGTTTCACTGGCTGATCAACTATCCGCTTTTTCAAGTCTACGCACCTGGCTACTTGATCCGAAGACTGATCAGGCTGCGCAAGAAGGCATTATTAAGCAGCACAACTTGAGGCGTTTAATCACACGTTTGGTACAAGAGATGAAATAAGGTAAACTGAGTTATTGATGTCCATATGAGACGGTTATTGGATTACTTGATTGTCCGCAAAAAAACTCTCAAAGAGTTGTCGGTTTATGCTTTTCAGACTTACGGAGTCACGCTTGTTAGTTTTGTGGGGGCGATTATTACTGTCAGGGTATTGGACCGGTATGAATACGGTACTTATGGCATCGTCTTTTCGATCGTCGGCATTGTTTATACTTTATTAAATGCTGGCATTGTCCGCCAAGTCGGTAACCGTATCCTTTCCTCACCTTTGGACGACAGTGAGAGGTTGCTTTACATGGCTTATACCAAGAAAGGATTCTTTTATACGACTTTGTTGGGTTTTATATTGTTGCCATTTTTCTTTTTCTTCTATGATCCTAAGACAGTCATATACATAGCAGTCGCTTTTTTCGTGCAGCACCTGACTAGCTTTATTGCCTTGTTGTTCCATTCTGAAATCCGTGAAAGGAAGTTAAGGACATATTATCTTTTTGAATCATTACTGGAATATTCAAGGGTTATTATGCCCATTGTCGGTGTCTTGATCTTTCAGAACTTGGCAGGTTATTTTGCCGGCTCGGCCTTTACAGTAGTCGTGGCCATGGTTTTGGTTTTTAGCTTCAAGCATTGGCGCTACAAAGCACTGCATTATTTACGGACTGTCTGGAGCGCTACGGTCAGCTTAAAGGAAATTACACATTTAATCCGTCTGGGATTGAGCATGTCGATTGAAAGCGGTGCAGCCACCCTCTACCTGTCTATCTTTATCTTGATGGGAGCAAGTTATTTGGGTGTCAGCCAGGCAGCAGTGCTCAAGGTCCTCGCTGGATATTATGCTGCACTTGGCATGTCCTTGTTGCCGCTCAGCCGTTGGGTGAATTTTCATCTGCCAAAAAGGATTGCCACTTCAACCCATCCTTTTCGCGAACTGTTGGGGTTAGCGGGCGTGACAACGGCTTTTATCATCGTTGTATATCTGGCGGGAGTTTTGGTCGGGCCGTGGCTTTTACCCCTGGTTTACGGCCAGAGGTATGTGGATGCCGTCCCATTCATTCCATGGGCAGGTGGTTGGCTGGTATTTTCGACTATGGCCATTGGTTTAAGCGCCATATCAAGGCAATATAAGCTAAGCTTCTGGAACGGTGTGATCAGCTTGACTAACGTGGCTTTAGGTCTAATATTCATTTTTAGCCCATTCGGTCCGAGGAGCATCCTGTCATTCTCGATTTTTTACAGCCTTTGGATAATTCCGGCCCTAATTGCCTCATATGTCTTGGTCTATATCAGATTACAAAAAAAAGTGGACAACGCGTGATTTCATCAAGGCGTCCTTGGGTTCTGTCCACGGCGATGTTTTGGATTATGGCGGAGGCACCCAAAAATACCGCGGCTTGATTGAAAGCGCGCCGAACATAGTCAGCTATAAAGCTTTTGATGTCGCCCAGATTCCCGGTGTTGATCTGGTGGGAGATGTCCATGCTTCAGGCCTTGAGTCATCCAGTTTTGACTCAATAGTTTGCACCCAAGTTTTGGAGCATACGGAAAAACCATGGCAAGTCATGCAGGAAATCAACCGTCTTTGCCGACCAAACGGGACCGTCATCTTAAGCGTCCCGTTCTTGATTGGTTATCATCCTTGCCCGAATGACTTTTATCGGTTTTCTTTCCAAGGCGTCGAAGCTTTATGCAAAGAATGGTTTGATTTGGAACAAGGCTGGACTTATGGCGGACTTGGGCAGATTTTGATTGCCAGCGATGAGTTTGCCAATGAGTACAGTTACGAAAAATTTTTAAAAATAGAAAAACCAACAAACAAACGGCCATCATCCACTTTGGTAAAAAAGATATGGTCAGGCATTTATCGCATCGTTGAATCCATCAAACCCATGCCATCCATTTACTCAAATGTCGGTTGTATCTTAAAGAAACGATAAGTTATGGCTTATATCTACCAAAAAGAACGCCAGGTTATCCGCGAGAGGGTGGCTGATTACATCAAGCGTTTTTCACTTGAAGGCAAGATTTTGGATGTGGGTGCAGGCAATGTGTTACGTTATAAGGAATTTTTCACGCAAGCTGACCAATACCTGACCCAAGACCATAATCAGGCGGAAAAGTTCAAACATGATTATGTTTGTGATGCGGCGAGTATCCCTGCGCCTGATGCAACTTTCGACGTCATCATTTGCACGCAGGTTTTGGAGCATGTGCCTGACCCGTTTTCCGTTATGGCAGAAATAGCGCGTCTTTTAAAGCCGGGCGGGCATCTTGTCTTAAGTTTGCCGCAAGCCAACGAGATCCATGAAGCTCCCAATGATTTTTATCGTTATACAAAATACGGAGTTCAGGCGTTAGCCGATAGATGTGGCTTGAAAGTTGAGGAGATTAGCGGAGTAGGAGATTATTGGACCATGCGGGCCAGGGATAGGCAGCGCTTTTTGATAGAAAGCCTTAACCTTTATGCACATCCTTTAGCTGCTAAGGTTTTTTCTGTGGCCTTTAAATTGTGTTACGGCATGGCCGGATTTTTGGACAAATACGCAGTCTCCCGGCGGATAAAGGGACGTTTTACGATTGGTTGGACAGCTTTGCTCAAAAAGTCCTAGTTTTTATGAAGATTGCGATCGTAACTGATGAATTCCCACCGGCTTCCCGCGGCGGCAGCGGAGTTGTAGCTTGGCGTGAAGCCAAGGCTTTGGTGAAAAGGGGATATGAAGTTAAGGTTTTTACGCCAGGCACGCCAGGCAACCAATCTATTGAAGGGATTGAAGTTTGTTTTTTAGGATCATCTGACTTTAAGAAAAGAGGCTCATGGCAAGCTGTATTCAATCACGAGCTTTTGGATTTGCTTAAGAAACCAATGGCTGATTATGGTCCGGATGTCGTGCACTGCCACCATTTGATTAGCTATTTCGGTTTAAAGACAGCAGAGTGGTGCGTTGAGCATTATAAGACAGTGGTAACAGTCCATGATGCCAATTGGGTCGTGCCGGATAAAGTTTGGGTAAATGACAAAGGGCAATATGAACCGAATTTTTTCCAAGCTTTTTTAAGGCACCACTTGCAGTACAATCCTTTCTTATCTGTCTTAGCCGGTCAGTTATTTTCCAAATTGGGAGCAGTTATTTTCGTAAGTGATGTCATCCGCCATTACTATGAAAATGTTTTTGGCAAAAGAGGTAATTTTATAACTTTACATAATGCTTTGGAATTGGATGAATGGCCTCACGAACCATTGGCATCAAACGATGTCTTGAAGATAGGTTTTGCCAGCCGTTTGACTACAGCCAAGGGCGGAGGTGTCTTTGTATCATTAATAGAAGAACTGAATAACCTTGGCTTGCCGGCGGTTGGATCTTTTATCGGGCCGGAGGACCGTTACCAACAGGCCATATCAGCCATGGCAGACCATTTGAAACCAAAATTTGAATATGCGGGTTTTCTCAAGAGCGACGAGGAGCTGAAGCAATGGTATAAACAGATTTCCGCCTCATTCGTCGGTTCGATATATCTTGATCCGTTCCCGAATGTGACTTTGGAATCTTTGGCCAGCGGCCGGGGAGTGATTGTCGGGCCATATACTGGATCGCGCGAAATAGTTGATACGGAAGTAGGCTATTTACTATCAGCTGATGATTTAACGGATGTGTCGCTGGTCGCCAAAACCTTGGCCTATGTAAAACCCTTTGCTGCTTGGTCGCAGAATTGTCTTGAGAAACGGGAAGGCTTGGGTATGGACGACCATATCCAAAAGTTAACGCAAATATACCAAGGCTTATGAGACAGTGGAGCCGGGAACAAATCGAAGTAGCTAACAAGGTTTACCATCGCCACGAGGCTGAGCTTTATGACGAGCGGCACCCGGAGATTTTTGCCAGTGAAGCAAAGCGTTGGTCTGATTACTTTGAAGATTGGGATAAATCGCGCCAAGGTCAAACGGTTATTTTAGATATTGGAGCAGGTACGGGCTTTATTTACAGTCTGGCTGAAAGCCATCTCAAGCCAGGGGATAGGTTTATCGCTTCTGACCTTTCGCCTGAAATGCTAGAAATCTGTCGCAAGCGGGTGAAGAAGCAAGAGCTTTTGGAATTGTTGGTAGCACCGGCTGATAAATTACCCTTGCCTGACAGCTCGGTAGATCTGGTTACGGTCAATAGCGTCTTGCACCACCTTCCAGACCCGCCAGCCTTTTTGAAAGAAGTAATCAGGGTGCTTAAGCCGGGTGGTAGGATTGTCATCATGCATGAGCCCAATATGTCTTTCGCCGGTTCTTGGATAATGAGAAATATTGCTCGTCTTACCAGCAGGTTGGCCATGATGATTGATAAGACGGACAGAGGTTCGGCTATCAAAAGAGATTACTCGCATATTTACCAAGCAGTGAATGATGAGTTACTTGAGCGCCAGTTGATCCCGTCACCGCTTGAACCAAGACAAATACAATCCATGGTAGATATCCATTCACCGACTGCTGGTGGAAGCTATGAAGAACTTGGTTTTAGCTTGGATTACTTTTTAGAACATGACTTGCGGGATTGGAAAATCATCAAATTTGAAACATATAACTTCCTTGGCAAATTGGATCCGACAACTAAAAGCTGGCGCCGCGTATTGAATGGCATGCTGAAGGCTCTTATGCCAAATAAGGGTTCGAGTTTTTCATTAGTCATGCAAAAACCTTTATGAGAGAAATAATTTTCGTAAGCGAGACTTTCTCTTTGGAAAGCGGTTGGGGAACAGTTGCCGCCTCGTTAGCGAGCGAAGCTGCCAGGGCCGGATGGAAGGTTATCAAAGTCGCTGCCGACAGCTCAGGAGATCAGAATACGCCACAAGTATATAGATTATCCGATGGCCTTTGGAAAAGGATGGTAGCCGCCAGAAAGTGGAAACAATGGGTCAAGAAACAACCAGCAGAGATTGTGCATATAGTTACAGAGCCTCAGTTTTGGCTGGCGGCTTGGACGGACAAACCATGCGTCGGAACTATCCACGGAACATACGCAGCGACAAAAGCCCATGGTCCATTCTGGGCAAGATACCAATTCAGCCGCGGCATGGATCGATTGAGAAAGATTATTGCTGTTTCGAAATTTACAGGCCAGGTAGTTGAGAGTAAATGGAAGGGTAAGTTAGAAATAATTCCAAATGGGTTAGACCAAGCGATTGCAAATGAACCCAGGCAAGAGATTGACTGGCAAAAAGAGTCAAAGCACAAGATTTTACAGGTAGGTTCCATTAAACGGCGTAAGGGTTGCCTGGAGCTTATCAAAGGTTTTGCTGAATATGTTAAGGACGAACCAGATGCTGTTTTAGCCTTGGTCGGTCAGATCCAGGAAGGCGCTTATTTAGATGAAGTAAAAAACACCATTAAATCTTTAGGTTTAGATAATAAGGTCAAACTCACAGGTCTAGTTGATCGTCAGGAGCTGCTTGGTTGGTACAACTGGTGCGACGTTATGGCGCTTTTACCGGTCAACTATGCCTCATTCGAGGGCTTTGGCTTGGTATATCTGGAAGCCAATGCTTTTGGTAAGCCGGTTTTAGGCGTTAAAAATACGGCAGCCGAAGAAGCTATCAGCTCGCAAACAGGCTTCTTGGCTACGTCGACTAACCCACAAGACGTGTCAGTCGGTTTGAAGAGTCTATTCAGTGGAAATCAATCCTGGAATTTTGGGCCTTGGCTACTCGAACACTCTTGGGAGAATATTTTCAAGCAATATCAAGAAGTTTATCTGAAATATTCTTAGCTCGGCTGGCCCAGGTATAACTTTTTACCAGCGTATATGCTTTTTTAGCTTTTGCCTCGGCTTGAGTTGTTTCTTGTAAAATTATCTGAGTTTGGTGCGCCAGGTCCGTCGGGTCATCAGCCTTAAAGAAAGCAGCTTCTTCTGGGCCAAGGATTTCATGCAAGCTTGGCAAGTCACTGGCCAAAATTGGCGTCTGGCTGGCCATATACTCAAACAACTTAAGGGGAGAAGTATGGCTTTCCGAGATTTTGAACTTTTTGCTGTTGGGTAAGACCAAAAGATCAGCTGCCTTCAACCAGATGGCAACTTTGTCACGGGGCACGGAAGGCAGGCAGATTAGATTTTTGATGCTTTGGTACTTTGACTTGAAGGTCGCGATATCTTCTTTTGTGCCGCCGACTAGATATACTAGATAGTCATCTGGCAGCGAAGATGCGGCTTCAGCTAAAACATCAACGCCTTTCCAGGCAAAAAGTTGTCCGGTGTACAGGATGATTTTTTTATCCAATGGCAAATTTAATTTTTGCCGCGCCTCTTGGCGTGTCAGTTGGATATCGAAAGTTTTCAAGTCAACGCCATCCGGAGCCACTAGGATTTTTTCAGCAGGCAAATGATATTGGCTGGACAGTTGATCTTTTAAGCCTAGGGTAATAGCAACAATGCCATGGCTGGATTGGAGGAAAATGCCGAAAAACAAAGAGGCTGTGGCAGGCAGCTGGTGGCATTCAAAAAAAGTCTTGAAGCCCCTTTTGGCAAAAACCCAAACCAACTCTGGGGAGCGGGTATAGACTATTGATCCTGCGGGAACCTTCAGTGTCCAGGATTTAAGAAAGAACGATAACCTGTTTAATTGGAAATACAATTTTCCAATATATTTATACAGCTTTCCCCAATCAAAACCCGGGATTGATCTGATCTTAAAGTTCTTCTCAACACCGTAAGATTCAAAAAAGCCGGTCGTGACTGAATTGACGCGTTCGGGGTGGATGAGCTCAACGTCATAACCTAAGCCAGCAAAAGACTCGCACATTTTAGCGATTTGGTAGCCATGGGCTTTTTCCGTTGGTAAACGGTTGCTAACCAAATAAGTTAATCGAGTCATAACAAGCCATTAGTTTTTAAGATGTCCAAGCACCGTTCAGATGTCCGGCCATCGCCAAAGGGGCATATCCAATCTCTGGGTTTGGCCATCATCTCTTTTACAATTTGATGTAGTGCCTCAGGGTCAGTTCCGTTATAAAGTGCATTGCCTCCTACGTCTAATGTTTCGGGACGTTCGGTATTGGCACGCAAGGTAACGCAGGGAACTTGCAGGATGTTAGCCTCTTCTTGAATGCCGCCGGAGTCAGTGAGAATGATTGAAGCCTTATCCATCAAATTCAGCATCGGCAAGTAGCCTATCGGAGGGATCAGGCTCAAGTTGGGACTATTAGCATAACGGCAATCAAGTCCTGTCTCTTTAAGTTTGGCCGATGTTCTTGGGTGGACCGGGAATATAATTTTTAAGTTTAGTTTACTGCCCAAAACGTCCAAGGTCTCCATCATGGCCTCCAGCCTTTCTTTCTCATCAACGTTAGAGGGGCGATGCATTGTCAGTAAGACGTATTGCCCATAGTTATTTTCAATTGACGGATTGTTGGCAGCCTCTTGGCGGAACATTTGGACAGCATCCACAATCGGATTGCCTACGACGTGAACGCCTTGGCCAATGCCTTCCTGGGCCAAACGCGCGGTCTGGACTTCGGTCGGGCAAAATAAAATGTCACTCAAGGCGTCGGCCACTACACGATTAGCTTCCTCAGGCATCCCCCAGTCATCGCTGCGCAACCCGGCTTCCAAGTGGGCTAACTTAATTCCCATCTTATGGGCCGTCAAAGCCCCAGCCAGTACTGTGTTGGTATCGCCCTGTACAATGACAACCGTTGGTTGCAGTTTTTGAAAAGCATCAGATAAGCCTTGGATCATGGCAGCAATCTGCTGGGCCGGAGGATGTGAACCTACATGCAGGTTAATGGCCGGTGATGGCAATTTGAGCTCTTCGAAAAATAAGGCATCCAATTTTTCGTCGTAATGTTGGCCGGTGTGGATTATAACTACCGCCTCGCCTCGGCGTTGCGCTTCTTTGACTAGTGGAGCTGTCTTGATTATCTCCGGTCTTGTTCCAATGACAACGGCAATCATATTTGTTTAACGGCCTTAAACTTCATATGCGGATAAAAGCCGCTGCGGATAGTTATCTCGGCAAATTTGATTATCAGGGGATAAAGCAGTGGCACACGCCGCAGGGTCAATAAGATGGTCTTCATCCGAGCGCTCCAGGCCATTGTTTCCGGGTTCCTGACGCGATCCAGAAAAGTTTCTTGGGAATAATCTTCGATTTGCTGGAAGTTATGGCTGGTGAAAAGCGAGCGCAGGCGCCTGGGCGTCACGTAGTTGATGTTATCCAATTCATCCGGATTTTTTCTCAAGAGCCTAATATATATTTTGCCGAGCGGTTTTGGGATAAGCGGGGGATACCAGATCCGGTAGTGCTCCTCGCGCGGCCATAAGAAATTTGGGGCTTCGAGCAGGCAAATGCCACCTGGTTTGAGTACGCGTGAGATTTCTGACATGACGCGCTTGGTGTCGTTGACGTGTTCGATAACCTCAAGCAGGACAACTGCGTCAAAAGAAGAATCTTCAAATGGCAAAGTCTCGCCAAAACCCTGGGTAAATTCGGTTTGCAGGCCGTCATAACGGGCAGAGCGCAGGCAGGCGGCCGCGCAAGCGGACTCTTCTGGTTCGACGCCAACGACTTGTGCGCCCAGTCTGGCCATGGCCACAGCCAAACCGCCGGTGCCACTGCCGACTTCCAGGATTTTTTTCCCAGCCAGGCCGTTTACAAGGCTATCGATAGTTTGCGCCTTGCCCTCCATCAGATGCTCCAGATCATATTGTTCGTTAAAACGCGACCATTGTTTAGCTTCGGTGCGGCTACAAATATCAACACCCAAAAAAGTGTATTGATGTAGTTTTTCCCTGAATATCGCGTCATCGTAAGCCATATGGTTCCTTTACTGTCAGACACTCTTATCGCCTAATCGCATGACATAAAGATTGTTCCTGGAAAAGAGCGACGGCCAATAGCGCCAAAGTTTTGGGAAGCCACCGCAACCCCTGGCAGCAATAAGTTTTAGGCCCATTTGTTTTGACCAGATTGTAAAATCTTTTTTCGTCCAAAAACGTACATGCATGTTGAGGGCACAATCTTCGTCAATCGGGAAGCGGCCAAAAAGGTAACGCAAGCGGTACCAGATGTATCCGGCGTTTGGTATGGTCACGATCAAGGCCTTATTGAAATGGCCTTTAACTTTTTCGATAATTTTTTCGCAATCAACAATATGCTCAATGACTTCTGAAAGCACTATATAGTCAAAATTATTGAATTGGGACAAATCCAAATCATGTAAATCCATGTAAGTTGCTTGGAGGCCTAACGCTCGACAGCGTTCTATACCGACCGTAGAGGCGTCTATGCCAAAAGCTTGGACATTGAGTTGGCTTATCAGCCGTTTCATGAGATCGCCATTGCCGCAGCCTAAATCCAAAACAGTGCTGTTTGGCTCAATGGCAGAGGCAACAGCTACAAAGCGCGGATTTTGTTCGTTGTTGATATGTCGGCTCCAAGTCTCGTCAAACTGGGTTTCGTGCAAGACGAAATCACGGTTCGAGAAAATGTAGCGGATGTGCTTGGAGAAGTAAGGGAAGAAATTAGCCATAATCAAGCCATATTAAGCCATATGAGTTATCATGTCCAACCATTTTGGCGCTTGGATGTCCCAGGTGTACTTGGCTAAGGCCGCCTCATATCCGCGTTGGCGCATAAGGGCGATATTTTCAGGATATGAGCAAGCGCTGTCGATCAACGCAGCCAGAGTCTCAGGCTTTTCGTCAGCCGTGACAAAGCCGCATTTTTCATCCTCAACTACGCGTTTGACAGTCGGGACTGTATTGGCCAGCACCGCCAGACGGTTAAGCATGTATTCGTATAACTTGTTCGGCGCGGCGTAAACGTAGTTCAGGCAAGTGAGCGGGTAAAAAAGCAGGCCAACATCTCCGGCTGATAAATATTTCGGAAGTTCCAAATAATCAACCCGCCCGGTGAAAGTAACATTTTGTATGCCCAGCTTTTTTAATTCTGACTGGAATTCATCCTTGTAAGTTCCGTTGCCGACTATCAAGAACCACAGCTTATCAATGGATTTTATGAAAGGTATGGCTTGAGCCAGGTTTTCCAATCCGCGGAAACGGTTAAGTGATCCTTGGAAAACAAATACAATCCGGTCTTCCGGTATGCCAAGGCGTTTCCTGAATTCAATCCGGTCCTGTTCGTAATTTGGATTGGTCCCCAAAGTTGAGTCAGGGAAATTTTCAATTACACCATCCTGGCTTACCATTGGATAACGTTTTTTCATGATTTGCCGACGTTCTTCATTGGCTGAAATTACGAGTTTGGCACGTTGGATGCCTAGCCATTCACGGATATACCAATAAGCTTTAACAAAAGGATGGTGGGGCATGCTGGCGATATCGAGCCACAACTCGCGGGCATCATAAGCCATTGGTTTACGTCGCCAAATAGAGCAAAAGGCGGCTTCGTCTATAGTGTCAGCATTGGTTGCCATGATCGCATCCCAATCATGCGCCAAGGCGGCCTTGATCCAGGCGATTGATAAAAATATCTGCTTGATGATCGGCAACTTAAGGCGTGGCAGCCTTATGATCCGTTTGACCAGGGCGCCGCAAATAACTTCTTCTGTAGGCTGTTTGTTGTCGTCACGCGCAATAACAGTCACCTGGTGACCGTTTTGGGTGAGGGTCAAGCATTGCTTGCAAACCCGTCCGTCAACGCGATGTGAATTGTTGAAAAGTATGAGAATTCGCACAGTAAAATCGGGCTCATCTTAGCAGAATCAAGCCTTGATTGTAAATGCCGAATGGCCCTATGGCAAAGTCTGGTTTTATGCTAACCTTGGCCTGTTATGTGTGGCTTAGCTGGTTTTGCAGGGCAGGGCACAGAAGACCAATTGCGTCGTATGACGCAGGCCATTATTCGGCGCGGCCCGGATGATGAGGGTTTTTATGTTGGTGAAGGCGTGAGTTTTGGCTTCCGCCGCCTAAGCATTATCGATGTAGCTGGCGGTCATCAGCCACTCTGCAATGAAGACGGCAGTATTTGGGTCATGTTGAACGGCGAGATTTACGGTTACAAAACAACCATGGACGAGTTGGTGTCAAAAGGCCATCAATTCAAGACTCGTTCTGATACAGAGGTTATCGTGCATGCTTATGAAGAGTGGGGAGATAGCTTTTTAGAAAAACTTCACGGCATGTTTGCCATTGCGCTTTGGGACAGCCGCGCCAAGCGTCTGCTGTTGGCACGGGACAGGATGGGCAAGAAGCCGCTTTACTGGACAATTAAAAATCAAACGCTTTGGTTCTCGTCAGAGCTCAAAGCCTTGCTCGCAGCTGGAGTGGTTGACCGCGAAATAGATCTCGCGTCTTTAGGCATGTACTTCCGGACTGATGCCGTACCAACACCACAATCAATTTTTAAGAACGTCAAAAAATTAGAGCCGGCTAGTGCCATGGCTTGGTCTAACGGACAGGTTGAGAAGACTTGGAAGTTTTGGGAACCGACTCTCTCGCCATCCCGAGCAGAGGGGTCATCGGATATTGTTCGTCGGCTTGGCAGCTTGATAGACCAATCCGTGGCCGATCGTTTGGTCTCTGACGTCCCGCTCGGCCTTTTTTTGTCCGGCGGCTTGGACTCAGCCGTTGTCGCGGAAAGCGCAGCGCGCCAAGGCGGCCGCATGAAGGCTTTCACGATTGGGTTTGATGACCCATCGCATGATGAGAGCGGCGCTGCCAAACAGGTTGCGCAAGCTTTTGGCCTTGAGCATTATGTTGACGTCTTAAAACCAGAGGCGGCCATGGGTATGATTGATGAAGCTGTCAGGCTTTTGGATGAGCCCCTGGCTGACGCCTCAATCCTTCCTCAGCTTTTATTGTCAAAGTTTACTCGCCAACAAGTCACAGTCGCACTTTCAGGCGATGGGGGAGATGAACTCTTGCTTGGCTATCAACATATCCGTCCCCACCAGTTGATGAATGTCTTAGGTGCCGGGTCCAGTGTCCTACGTCCTTTGCAGAAAGTTTTGAGTTTGGTGCCGGCGAAGAGCGGTTACTTCAGCCTTGGTTTCAAGACGCAGCGTCTGGCGCGTGGGCTAGGCGTCAGTGATAAGTGGGCGCGAGACGTGCGTTGGCGCGGAGCCATGGATGGACAGACCCTGAAGTCACTTTTATTGCCAGAAGTCGCCCAAGCGGTTGAAGTCGACCGCGCTGAGAAGCAACTGGCAGAAAGGGCAGGTGAGCTGGTCGGCACAAAGGATTTTTGGCAGCAATGGACTTGGGCCTATCTCCGAACGTTTTTAATGGACGAAGTATTGGTTAAAGTCGATCGGGCCACGATGTGGTTTGCGCTCGAAGCTCGGGCGCCATTGTTGGACACGCGTGTGGTTGAATTTTTATTGAACGTCCCGGCAAAATATAAACTTAATGCCTGGAAGAACAAGCGTTTGTTTAAAGAGTTGCTTAATGGCAAGGTGCCGGCTCAAATAATCAATAAGCCAAAGCACGGGTTTGCAGTTCCGGTAGGCGCTTGGCTAAATGGCCCCTTGGCCAGCCGATTTGGAGCTCTGATTGAGCCTGATCGCTTGCACCAACAAGGCTTATTTGACGCCAATGCAGTTAAGAAAATGGCTGATGAACATCGGGCCGGCCGGATTGACAGGCGCAAGGAAATGTGGGCCATGTTCATGTTCCAGTTATGGTATGATGCCTGGGCAAAATAAGGCGATATTTCTCTTAACTATGCCAAATATTAACTCAGTCTCAGTAGTTATACCGGTCTATAATGAGGTCGAAAACCTTGGTTTGCTGCATGGCCAGCTTGCCCAGGTCGCGGGCAGCCTACCAAGCCTGGGTTTTGAATTTATCTTTGTGGATGATGGGTCAAAAGACGGCAGTGTCGAGGTCTTGCATCAACTGGCCAGCCAAGACCCAAGGGTCAAGGTTGCCATCTTTAGTCGCAATACCGGCCAAACTGCGGCCATGTCATGCGGCATCAAACTAGCCACTGGCGATGTCATCATGCCAATGGATGCTGATTTGCAGAATGACCCGGCTGACATCCCGCACTTCTTGGAAAAAATCAATGAAGGTTATTCTTGTGTTTCCGGTTGGCGCAAAGATCGCAAAGATACTTTGGTCATGCGCAAGCTTCCATCCTGGATGGCTAACTCCATCATCTCTTGGATGACGGGCGTACATTTGCATGATTATGGCTGCAGCCTCAAAGCTTATCTGCGGGACGTTATCCAGGGTGTTGAACTTTATGGCGAGATGCACCGCTTTATCCCGGCTTATGCTGTTTGGTCCGGCGCCAAAGTTACCGAAATAGTCGTCAATCACCGTCCACGCGTTCACGGAGTTTCTAAATACGGCATCTCGCGTGTCTTTAAGGTTGTCTTGGATTTGATTGTCGTCAAGTTTTTGACAAAATACTTTAACAAACCAATGCACTTTTTTGGTGCCGCCGGTTTTATCTCATTGTTTTTAGGTTTGGCAGTTGAAGTGATTGCCATTATCTACAAGCTCACTGGTTTAAAAGATTTTGTACAAACGCCCTTGCCTACCATTGGAGCCATGTTCGTGATTGTTGGATTCCAATTTATCTTGTTTGGCCTGGTGGCAGAAGTCTTGATGCGAACTTATTACGAAGCTCAAAATAGGACCCCTTACCATATTAAAGAAAAAATTAACCTATGAAGCGTTCTTTATTGATTCACCTTGAATGTCCGTCATGCCACCAGGCCTTCAACCTCACGGTTGATAAAGAAGATGGGGCGGAAGTCATGGAAGGGAAATTATCCTGTGCTTGCAGCAGCTACCCGATAGTCAGGGGAGTGCCTCGTTTGCTGCCAGGGACAACCGACCAAAAAAATTGGACAACTGCCGAACGTTTTGGCGAAGAATGGAAACAGTTCTCGATGTTGACCGACAAATATGAGCAGCAATTTTTGAGTTGGATTGAACCGGTCAAGCCAGATCATTTCAATGGCAAACTTGTACTGGATGTCGGGTGTGGCAAAGGCAGGCATGTGCTTTATGCCCAAAAGTTTGGCGCGCAAGAAGTTATTGGCGTCGACTTGTCGCAAGCTGTTGATGCGGCTTTTGATAATGTTGGATGTTTGCCAAACGTGCACATTGTCCAGGCTGACCTCTACAAGCTGCCGCTCAAGCCAGAATACGATTATGCCTATTCAATCGGCGTCTTGCACCATACACCAGACCCGGCCAAGTCTTTCCAGTGCATGGTGGATAAGGTTAAGCAGGGCGGTTCTGTTTCGGCTTGGATTTATGGTCGGGAAGGCAATGGCTGGATCATCTATATCTTAAATCCCATCAGGCGCATCACATCCAAGTTGCCTTTGCCCATAACTAAGAGTCTGGCTTTTATCTTGGCAGTCATCATGCAGGCGGGCCTGAAAGTTTTTTATTGGCCAGCCGAGCACGTGAGCTGGCTCAAATGGATGAAAAAGATCTTGCCTTACTCTGCTTACCTTTGCTCAATCGCTGATTATTCATTCAAGGAGAACTATTCGATTGTCTTTGATCATTTGTTGCCTGAGATTGCTTTTTACATCCGCCAGGAAGAGTTCCAGAAGTGGTTTGATGATGCCAAATTGCAAAATGTTGTTATTACGCGCCGCAACAATAACAGTTGGCGCGGTTTTGGATCAAAAATATGACAGAAATCACACTCAGTCCAGAGTTAGCCTCGCGTACAGTCCTTAACTTGGGCTGTGGGCAGTATCCTTTTCCGGAAGCTTTGAACGTGGATGTCATACCGCAATCCAAAGCGGATGTGTTGCTCGATTTGAACGACCCGGAGGCCTTGCTTGGTTTGCCCCACAATCATTATGACAAGATAACCATGTTTCATGTTTTGGAACATTTGGGCGATCCATTCAAGACGCTTAAGAGTTGTGCTGAGCTTTTAAAACCCGGAGGCATCCTGCGCATACAAGTTCCCCATGCTTCGCGCGGTTTTACCCATGCGGAACACCAGCACGGCTTTGATGTCAGCTTCCCTTATTACCTCAATCCCAAACTGCCGGCCTTTTATTATGGCCCAACTCTGGAATTGGTCAGCATGCGTTTGGATTGGGCTGTTAGGTTTGATGTTTACCGGATGGTTGTCCCATCCTGGCAAGTCTCAGTCATCCAAGCTATAAATGCCTTGATCACGCCGCTCGCCAACTTGTCGCCGGGTTTTTGTTCGCGCATTTGGTGCTACTGGGTCGGTGGCTTTGAGCAAATCGAGTATATTCTTCGCAAACCCCTTTAGGGTTAGTGGGAAGGCATATGAAGATATTACTCATCAATTATGAGTTTCCTCCTTTTGGAGGAGGTGGCGGGCGAATTTCTTATGAAGTTGCGAAGATTCTGAGCAAGCAGATTGATGTTGATATTTTAACAGCGTATGACTACAACCATAAGATTCATCCGGAAAAGATTGAAGGCGTTGAATTGGTCACTGTCCCATCATTCAGGATGTCACTCCTTCAGTGTGGTTTAAGAGGCATGATTTCGTTTGTTTGTTTTGCTGTCCCGGCCATGCAAAAGGCCTTGAGAAACAACCATTATGATTTGATCCATTACTTTTTTAGCATACCTACGGGGCTAGTATCATTATTTCAAGACAAAAAAACGCCCTATATAGTTTCTTTGAATGGCGGTGACGTACCTTATTATACAACGCAGGAAAGCAGTTTTTTGCAAATGGCAATCCAGCCCATAAATAAAACCATAGTCAAACGTGCCAGTGCAGTAACAGCCGTTAGCGGAGATTTGGCTTCGTTTGCTAAAAAACAATTTGGACGTGACGATATTTCGGTTATCCATAATGGAATCAACACTGGGAATTTTTGTCGCAGTCCCCAAAGAGAGACTCGAAATAACGGGATCGTTAGGTTGATTTGCGTTTCAAGGCTTGCGCAATGGAAGCGTATTGATTTACTTATACGGGCGTTACAGGGTATGACGGGAGTGGTTTTAGAGATTATTGGCGATGGGGGATATAGGCAGGAGCTGAAGAGGTTGGTTAGAGATCTCAAATTAGAAAGCATTGTTACGTTTCGGGGTTATGTAAAGAATGGAGATCTGAAGAATTTTTTGCAGGTATCCGATGTTTTTGTTTTGCCATCCAACGCCGATTCTTTCGGGATCGTTTTCTTGGAGGCTATGGCCTGCGGTCTGCCGGTTATAGGGTGCCGTGCGGGCGGTGTTCCGGAAGTGATCGCCGACGGACAGACGGGGTTATTGGTTCAACCGAATGATTTAGATAGTTTAAGGAGTGCGATAAAGTCGTTAGTAGACAATATGGAGCTAAGAGCCAAGATGGGCAATGCTGGCCTACAAAGAGCGAAAGATTTTTTTGAATGGGATATAATAAGCGCTCGTTATCTATCTCTATATCAGACAGTGTTGTCAAAAAATGATATTTTAAAGCAATGATTTGATGATATGGAATATACGGATTTTTTTGTAACCAGAGTCAACGAGGTCTATCATGATGTAGAAGGGGATAGATATGAACAGAGGCATCCGGAAATTTTAGTCGATGAAATAAAGCGTTGGAAGCTATTAGGTGAACAATTTATTAAAAATAATCCTAGACCTTTAACGTTATTGGATATAGGCACAGGAACTGGTTTTGTACCTTTACAGATAGTAGAATACTTACGTAAGGGCGACACTTTGACATGCTCCGATGTATCGCAAGTGATGCTTGATGCCGTAAGAGAGAAATTAAGCGGGCTGTTGATGCGGCTTGGGGTAACTGAAAGCTATATTAAATTGGATAACGGGCGAATCCCAATGTCTGATGGTAGCGTAGATATGCTCACGGTAAATTCTGTTCTACATCACATTCAGGACTTGGATAATTTTTTTTCAGAGGTTAATCGGGTGATGGGAAAGGATGGAATTGTCATCATCACGCATGAGCCAAATGCCTTATTTTATGCAAATACAAAATTGTGGCTTAACTATCGAATATGCTCTTTCTTTTTCAATCCAAAACAGTTTATTATCGATTTCTTGATGCGGAAAGGCATCTTTGAGTGGGTAAGGGGTTGGTATTATCGTTTTAGCAGAGAAGTGCGGGATTATAATGAAGTTATCAGCGAGGTTAATTATCGTCTAAAAAAAGATGGGCTCATTGAACGCGATTTAACCGCTTCTGAAATGACGGAAATTGTTGATATTCATTCGCCCGGTGCTGGCGGAAAATATGCGAGCAGAGGATTTTCAGTGTATCACTTACAGTCGAACCTGTTGAAAGACTATAAAATACTTTGGGAGGAGACGTATGATCATATATTGACAACGAGCACCAGTAATTTTCTAACTTGCAAATATGACCAATGGCTAAATAAACGTTTCCCCAAAGACGGATCTCATTTTTCTGTAGTTTTTAAAAAAATATGTTGAATTATCGCAAAGTTTTGCTCGAAAAATATATAACAACCGCTTACGGTCATAACCATGAAAGTGCAGGAAAAGCGTTTGTAAAAGATGATTTTTTGAGTTATATGACCTATTTTAAATACAATTATTTAAAGTTATTACCGGAAGATAAAGGGGCGGTTATTTTAGAGTTAGGCCCAGGTATGGGACAGTTTATGAACTTTGTTAAATTAAATGGTTATAAAAACATTTCTGGATTGGATGGTTCCATAGAGGTTGTTAATCACTGTCGGAATCAGGATTTGGATGTCGCGTTGTGTTCGGATTTTATAGGATATTTCAATCAGTCTAACCCGGAAGCTCGGTATGATATGATTGTCGCGAATGATTTTTTAGAGCACTTTTGCAAAGAGGAACTGTTCTCGTTGCTCTCTGGCTTACGAAGTTATTTAAAACCAGGCGGAGCGTTGATTATGAAGATTCCGAACGCTTCAGCATGTTTTGTGGGTGCGCATAGCCGGTACTGTGATTTCACACATGAAGTGTCATTTACCGAATTAAGCATACGTCAATTGTTGAGCGCATTGGATTTTTCAAGTATTCGTATTCTGGCCCCGAATATGTTTTGTTTCTACCGTAATCCGTTAAATTACCTTGGTAAGCTATTGGCCTACATTTTGACGAAGCTTCAGATTTTGATTTATCGGCTGCATGGCAGCTTTGACGTAAAGATTGTAAGCGGGTCCATGATCGTAACAGCTAAAAAGAATACTTGATATGATTGTTGTCCCGGAATCGGCTTTTGAAAAGGTCATGCATGATCTAGGGCGATATTTTGAAAAAATTTCTAAAATTCCCGCAGCTAAGATCGTGCGTGATGCGTTGGATCCCGTCAAACCAAAAGAACAGCTTGAAATATTGTCCAGATATTTTAAAAATGACAGCTTAGAGGGTAAAAAGCTTTTAGAGATAGGTTCTGGTTATGGCCTGTTCGTCGCGGTCGCCCGAAAGGAATATATGGTTGAAGCTTATGGAGTTGAGCCGGATGGGGGTGAGGGGTTTGAGGGCTCCCACTTTGTATCCCAAGAAATCATGAAAGTTAATTTTTTGCCGCAGGAGGCCATTATCCGAGCCGCCGGTGAGAAACTACCTTTTGCGGATTCCAGTTTTGATATCGTCTATTCGACTAATGTCCTGGAACATGTTTCTGATCCGGTCCAAGTTATCAATGAAGCGATCAGGGTTTGCCGTCCGGGAGGCGTAATCCAAATCGTCGTACCTAATTATGGTTCGATTTTTGACGGCCATTATGCTTGCTGGTATTTGCCTTACCAACCCAAATGGCTTTGGAAATGGTATCTGAAGAATATTTTACGTCGGGATCCGGGTTTTGCGGATACTTTAAGGACCAACATTAATTATTTTTATTTGAAAAAAGTTTTATCGCCATTCGTTGCGTCAGGCAAAGTGCAAACGCTGGGTTATGGGGAAGATGTGTTTAAGGAGAGGATGACGCATGCGAGTTTTACGCCTTGGGCCGGCTTGACCAAGATTTCTAAAATTTTGCAGTTGGCACACAGGCTCAAGCTGGTCGGCTTGGCGACCTGGGCAATGATTTTGATAAAGGCTTATAATCCAATCATCCTAACCGTCAAGAAATTGCAATGAAAAAGCGGTTACTCTTCTTCCTAAAATTAATCATTGGCTGCGCATTGTTGGCAGTAGTTTTTTGGGTGGTGGATCTGCACAGTGTCACGGAACTATTAGGGAGAGTCCATTTGGGATATTACCTACTAAGCCTGGCAATATTCTTCTTATGCTGGTTGGTAAACACCATGAAGTGGCAGTTGATTTTGTCCGGCTTGCGCTGTGACGTTGATTTTTGGACCTTGCTGAAGTTCAACTTTTCGAGTTTTTATTTTGCGCTGGTATTGCCAGGCGGGCAGGCGACCGGTGAGTTAATCAAATGCTATCGCGTGGCCAAAACCGGCGATAACAAACTGCCATTGGTACTGTCTGTTTTTATGGATAGGTTGACCGGCTTGGCCGGTTCTGTGACCTTGGGCATAGTCGGATTGATATTTTCTGCGACGGTCTTACCTAATCGTGGAGCGCTTTTGGCGATCAGCATTGCTTTCGCCTTATTATCTGCAATCTTTCTTGGCCTGCTATTTTTTCCATGGATGAACCATTGGCTGGTCAGGTTGTTGAAATTTATTTTTGGTTTTGCTTGGTTTAAAAACAAGTTTGACCCACAGGCCATAACCAAGGCAGGGGAGACGTTCAAAGGATCTTACGCCATGTTGGCCATAGCCCTTGTCTTTAGCTTAGCCTTCCAGATTTTAGGGACAATCTGCGTGCATTACTTGGCTTTGTCTTTGGGCCTGACCATCGGCCTGTTGGATTTGTTGTGGGTTTACTCTTTAGTGAGTATTGTCTTACTCGTGCCAGTATCTTTGATGGGTTTGGGGTTAAGGGAAGGATCTTTTGTCGGATTATTGGCGCTGCTGGCGATTCCCGGTTATGCGGCAGTCAGCCTTTCGCTTTTGGTATTTACCGTCAATTTGTTTGCGGCTTTATGCGGAGGCTTCATGGAACTGGTGCACTACTTAGTTTCTTTGAAGCGAAAGAAGTAAGTTATGGTCTTATCATTATTTGGGTTCTTATTGGCAGCGGCCGTCACATTAGGCTTATTTTCTGTTGGCGGCTTGGTATGGCGCTGGCTGTTTCCCCAGGCAAGTAAAACGTGGCACGTGATTGCCAGTCCATTGATAGGTTTGGGCTTAGCTTCTGTTTGGTTAAACAGTGTTGGTTCTTTATTTGGTTGGACAGCTGCTTTTATTAGCTGGTCGCACATCGCCCTATTGTCGCTTTATTTTTATGGCCGTTTTTTTGGTCGTATAGCTGAAGATAATGATTGGCCCTTGATAAAGAAATATGGCCTCTGGATTTTATTGGCCATTTTAGCCTTGTCATTTTTTGGTGGAATTTTTGACGAGCAATGGCATTTTCCATTCGCGACCGTAATAGCCAACGGCGTTTGGCCGACGCCGCTTATTTTTGACCCCACGCAGGCTCTGACCTACCATTATGGCTATGACATTGTAGTGGCATTTATAGTGCGAGCCGGCTGGCCAGCGCCTTTTGCGTCCGACGTATTACAGGCTGTGTTGCAAGCCTGTCTTCTGGGCGTAGTTTGGATATTTTTGAGGGCATGCGGATTAAGCCGTAAATTAGGAGCTATTGGTCTGGGCATAGTTTTTTTCTGTGGCACGCTTGGTTGGATTTTACGTCCTTTGCGTTTCTTGTCTCAAGATTTTTTGAGCAAGATAAACACTTTTACCGGAAGCATGTGGAACCCGATTTTTTTGGATACTTACACCAAATCAACCATTTTTGCGCTTGGTATAGTCTGGCTGGTTATAGCAGCTTATCAGGCCAAATTAAAGCTAAATGTAAAGCGCCTCTTATGGCTGATACCAATCTTAATGGCCGCGGTTGCCTTATCAAGTGAAACAATATTTGTATTTTTTTTACCGTTTGTTATCTTGGCCTTGCTGGTTGATCCGATTGCCAGGAACTTTCGTCTCAAAACCATCTTGGCTTGTGCTATCGGTCTCTTGATTGTCGTGGTCCAGGGCGGGTTAATAACTGATGCGGTGCGTGGATTATTTTGGCATGCCCAAGCAGCAGCTGACCAAATACAAAATACATCATTCTCTCTGCGTCATTCGGCTGAGTTCGCGGTTTTTGGCCCATCTCTGGATTTATTTTCATGGTCTGCTTATGTCAGGATGTTTGTTGAGTTTGGGATTGTTATTATTTTTGGCCTATTCGCCTGGTTCGCTTTTCCATTTAAAAATCGTTTTTACCGTACGCTTTTGGTCGGCGCCGTGGCCTGTTTCCTAGTCCCGTTCATTATCTGGTACGGGGTGGGACCGCGCGAAATGCTCAGGGTTTGGCTCCCGGCTTTTGCAATCTTTTTGCCTTTAGGCGCGGTCGCTGTTTTATCCATGCGAAGTAAGCTGGCAACCGGAGTTAAAGTCTTGGCAGCCTTGGCAATAGTCGGGGGCTTGAGTGGTGTGGTGATGAGCAACTTGCCTATCATGGCGACTTATTTGAACAATCCTTACCCAACTGTCATGAGCCCGGCTTTGTGGCTGCCCTCACTTGACCATGCCAACTGGCTACCAACCAACAGTACGATTTGGATTGAGACTCATTATCCGGCAACTGAAGATGGTGCCTCCACGGGCATTGTGCGCCAGGCGCCATTGGTTTTTGGGGTGCCCGTGCAAGGTTGTTTTAATTTTTTCCGCAATACAGGCACTGAATGCAAGGATTTCGTTGACGATCCATCCGCAGAAACGCTTAAGGCTTTGGGTGTTACGCATTTGCTTTTGACAAATGGTTTTGTTGAACAGCACCAGGCTGAGCAGTGGTTTGCCAGCTTGAAATTTGTTAAGGATTATCCCATACCATCATGGGTTTATCGTTTGCCAAGGGTTCTCTGGGCAGGCAAGGATTCTTCCTATAAACTGTACGCTTATCAGCCATGATTATGGAAAATCTGTTAAAGCTCGCAAAACATCATTGGCTAGCCATATTACTGGCTCTAATTTGCGGTTTGATATACATAGGCCCTCATTTGGCTTTAATGGTTGATTTGGGCAAGGATTATCATGGCATTAACTTTTTAGTTGGTGATGAACAGGGTTATGCTGCCCAGGCCAATGATGTTAAGCAAGGTTATTGGTTGCATGCCAATCCTTACTTGGTTGAATACAAAAACGTTCCGGCCACTGTTTTGCAATGGAGTGAAGTAATCTTAGGTTTTGTTGCCCGCATTATCAGGATAGATATTCCTACGCTGTTTATTGCCCTGCGTTTTTTCTGTTCTTTTGCTTTTTTTCTTTTACTTTACGCTTTGGCTTTCAAGATGTTCCGCTCGAGAGCCATGGCCTTGCTGGCAGCAGCCCTTGGCTTGTTTGGTGTTGATTGGATGGCTGCTTATAGACAGCCTTTGGAAATTATCAAGACAATGTTTTGGCAGAATGATTCGGCCAGCCATTTTACCGGTTATGATGGCCTGCTTGACCCGCTTTTCATATTCCCATTTTTTATCTTGGGTCTTTTCACTGCCTGGAAAGCTTACACTGACCGACGTTTAGGCTGGAGCTTGATCAATGGTTTGGTCCTGGCGTTGAATGTTTATCTCTACTTTTATTTTTGGACGTTTTTGGCCGTAGTCAACGGCTTTCTGGTATTAGCATTTGTTTGGCAAAGACGTTGGAAAGACTTAAGAATATTTTTTTATGGGTTGATCCTGGCAGTTGTCTTGGCTGCTCCATTCATTTTCTGGCAACTTATACCGCTTTTAAGCCCGGCCAAGACTTTGGCGGTTGCCGAACAAGTCGGCATCCGCATAGCCATCAGTACGCATCGTTTAAGGATTGATAAAGGCGTATGGATAATCACCTTGTTATTTGCAGCTTACCTGGCCTATAAAAAATATCGTCTGGCCGGCAAAAAAGCATTTGGCGAAACTGAATTGTTTATCGCTTTGATGCTGGCTTCGGCCATCATCACATCCAACCAGCAAGTAATCACTGGCAAGGAAATCCAACAGCACCATTATTATTGGTTTACCAGTATGCAGGCGCTTTTCCTTGGTTTGAGTTATTTGATCTGGGATATTGGTAAACGCCTCAAATGGCCGTTGCAATTTAAGCGATATTTGGTGGCAGTGGCCATGGTAATCATTTTTGTCTTTGGCATCGGTACGCAAGCCTGCGCTTACAAAGCGTTCTTACCGGAGTTCCGTTATGCCCAGCGCTATGGTTTGGCTTTTGATTGGCTTAAACAAAACACTAAACCAGACAGCGTCGTCTTGTCCAATGACAAGATTTCCGAGATGGTGCCGATCTACACGCAAAATAATGTTTATTATGCACCCCATTGTGCAACTTATTTGACAACGCCTTTTGAACGGCGCGAGTGGTCGTACATGGTCTACCATTACTTGCAGTTTCGTTCGAGCACTAGCTCTTTGGAAGAATCATTCCAACAAGACCGGGCCAATATTGGTGTCAAATTATTCGAAGGTGTTTATTACCGCGACCTTTGCGGTTCTGCCACGTGTTTTCCGGATGAGAAATTGGATAACCTCATGCAAGACTATAAAATCTTTCTGTCCAAGCCGTTTGGTGACCAACTCCAAAAATATAGGGTGGATTATGTTATCTGGGACACACAAGCTGACCCGGGGTGGAAAATGGATGAGTTTGATTTCTTGCAACAGGCGATTGAAATACAGGGCTTAAAGATCTACTGTATCAAATATGTCAGTGAAAAGAATTCTTGATTGGCTCAAGCAACATTGGAAAGCCATCTTAATGGTTTTTGTTCTGTTTTTGTGTTGGTCGGCTGTCCATTGGTGGGTCGTGAGTTATGGCACGCAGGATGTGCCTTTGACTAAGGCTTATGTTGGCGATGAACAGTCGCCGTTGATTGGCGCGCTGCACATGGCAAAGGAAAAAAGCCCTTTTGGCCTGCGTAACAACTCTTCTGTCTATTATGGCCCGATATTTTCCGTTGTCGTTTTTCCGGCCGTTGTCTTGGATTACGCCTCAGACGTATTAGCAGGTTCGGTGCATAGCGCCAGCGACTATCAACGTCTCTTTGTTGTTAATTGGGGGTCGGCGCTTTTCAAAGCACGATGGATGTCCGTAATCGTTGGATTCTTGGGATTGTGCGGGCTTTGGTTATTGATAAGACAATTAGCCGGCCATACCAAACGTTCTTGGCTTTGGTTGGGAATTTTGGTTTTAGGGACTAATTTTTATTATTTCCTATATTCAGGTTGGTTAAGACATTGGGTCTATATCACGGCCGCTCTCATCTTCCAGCTATATTTCCTCACGAAGATAAAAGAACAGGGGAAGACAAAATATTGGATTGGTATGGTTCTGGCTTCTATCTTTAGTTTTGGCATTAGTTATATATCGCTTTTGTACCAAGCCATGTGGTTACCCGTCTTAGTGTCTTGGTTACGCGAGAAACGTAAAGCTGATTTAAAACAGTTTGGTTGGTTCGTCTTGAGCTTAGCCACCCTCGTCGGCTTAGTTGTCTTTTGGAACCCTTCGCCTTACATCCGCCTTTGGTCTTTCATGGGTACAGAAAGCTATGGGTTAAATACATCTATCCTGCCTTCAGCCTGGTATTACTTGGGCATATTGCTTTTTAACCAACCTTTTTTGATTTTGGCTTTTTTGGTCACCATGTTTTGTTCCCTGAAATCAAAGCTTTATAAAACATATTGGTTCTGGTCGATTTTAGCCGTGGCTTTAGTCCACTTCCTTTTCTTTTCAATGTCACCCCACAGTGAACCCAGGTATATCTTGCCTTTGGTGGTTTGCTTGCTCGGATTGACCATGGTCGCAGCTATTAAATTAAGCCAAGACGCGACGTATAAAAATTATGTCGGCTTAGTTGCTGTGCTGCTGGTGCTGGAGGTTGTCTTTCAGGCCAGCCATGACGTCAAATATTCCCAGCTCGCAGCGTCTGGTCCGGAAGAAAAACAGCTGATTGCTTACATGCGCAGTCTGCCGGAAAATAAAACGATCTTGTACGAGGGCAATAGGCTTTTAGGTGTGCTCCAGGACAAAACTTCATTCCAAGATTATGTGGATGTCTGCTTAGGTACGGTTTACAATCTCCATGCTTATTTGTTGGGCGTTGAACTGCCCCAGAATCCCAAGCCTTTGCATCTTGATTACCTTTGCCAGGATAAAACGACCGGCAAGCTGTCACTGGAAAAATATGATTATCGTTTTGAGCCAAACGGATACGAACTAAGCTCCAATTTTTTTGAAGAAAGGATAATCAGGCTTTGGTTCGCTGGCCAAGAGCGACAGCGTTATCTTATCTTGCCAAGCGGCCAGTGGATCCAATGATCAATGGAAGGCGGTGCCTTGTCCAAAGAAAAAGAAAAGCAACAAACTGGTTAAGACCGGCAAAGCAGCCAGCGGCCAAAATGACCAGTTGGGAAGTTTTAGTTTTGGATGAGTCACAATATCCTTTAATCCCATTAAAGCCAGTGGAATGACGTATAAGAATTGGAAGTAGAGGATCCTGGTGATGAAGATCGGCCAGGCCAGGATGGGCAAGGTCATGACAAGAAGGCTAAGCAGGATTTTATTTTTTATAACTTCTTTGTAATTGACGAAAGCGGCTAAGACAAATAGCCATAAGGCATTAAAAGCCGCACCTTGTGTGCCAACAAAATATTTTATGGTCCTGAAGTGTGCGCCAAAAAGCGATTCGCTCAATTTTATCCAATCAGCATAAGACAGGCCGGATAATTTGTAGCCTAAGAATTGGGTGCCAGCCGCAATCAAGGCAAAAGGCAGGCCAACCAGGACCCAGCGCTTAAGAGCTTGCTTAAAGCCAATTTGTTTTATGGAAAGGAGTGTGTGTAGGAAGATGAAAATAATAGATAAGCCGCCGGTTTCTTTGCAGGCCAAACCGACCCCGCTGATCACGCCCAAAAGCAAATACTTATAATTTTTTTCTTTTTCCAGCGTAGAGAGATAAAACCAAATCCCTAAAAGCGCAAAAAAGTAACCACCGATGTCAGTCAGCAATCCAAAGCCATATTTCAAGAGAGGATATCCGCTGGCAAACCAGATGGCACCCAGACAGGCATATTTTGGTCCCAGCTTGAGATATTTATCCAAAATAATGAAGAGCAGGGCAATGCATCCGAAATAAAATACAATGTTCATCAACCAAAGCGCCAGTTTGGGTTCAAAGATCGGGTGGAGGGCTGCGCCCATGATTCCGTAAACAGGTTTTAGGAAGCGTACGTTTGTCCTAGCAAGCATTTCTTGGTCAACCGGTTTATGGCCAGTGGCAAAATACTCAATCATGTTGGTGTAACTGTCCGTGTCACCCTGATACTGGTACAAACCAAGGTATGAAAAGTCGAAGACTGCAACCAAGAGCGCCCAAAGCAGTGCCATGAGTAAAAAATATCTACGCATAATTCTTAAAAGCTGAGGCCAAAATGTTCATGCCCAGCTCAAAATATTTTGTTTTAAGTTTTTCCTTATCAAAACCAGCATGGCAGAGGGCTGAGCTTATCCTTTTCGGCGTATAAGCGTCCTTGTGCTCTTCGATTTCTTCTTTGCTGACCAAACCGGCCATGGCTAGGTACTTCAGTAAAGCATTGGTCCAGATAGTAGGTGTTGTTAGGATAAATTGGCCTCCTGGTTTTAAGACTCGGTAAATCTCTTTCAAGACAGTGGGCAATTTGGCTGGCTCGATATGCTCAAAAACCGCCAACATGGTAACTGTGTCCAAGGAATCATCCGGGAAAGGTAAGTTGGTTTGTGTCTCCAAATCAAAGTTAGACAACTGTACGCCTTGGACATTTGTTTGGTCGGTCGGTAATTTGTCCAAACCAAATTTTTCTTTAAATTCAGTATGGCACAAAAAATTAGGATAAGCGCCGCAGCCAATATCCAAAACCCTGCCTGAACGATGCTGGTCTAAAATGTGCTGATTCGCAGCCTTGGAGCGCAGGTCAGATAAATAGTTTTCGAACCGTCCGGCGCCGCGCGTGTAACTGACCTGGGTCATACCAATGCCTTGACGAGGGCTACTAGAATTACTACGCAGAGGATGATTCCAATGATGGCTGCTGTTTTTAGGCCGGTGGCTTGGGATGATTGGTTATATTTCCAAATGCACCAGATGGCGCGCAACGCGTCCTTGGCGCCGATCTTTTTGCCTTCCTGATAAGAACGCGGATGGTAAGAGATGGCTGTCTCAAATATTTTTATGCCTTTAGTCTTGGCTAAATGACTCAATTTGGCAGTGAACTCAGGTTCAAAACCAAAACGGTTGTCCAAGAGGACCATTCCGTTCAAAACGTCTTTTTTAAAAACTTTGTAGCAGGTTTCCATGTCAGTCAGCTTGAGGTCTGAAAACATGTTGGAAAGCCGCGTCAAAAATTTGTTGGCCATGGTGTGCCAAAAGAACAGTACGCGGTGCGGGTCATTATCCAAAAAGCGCGAGCCATAAACCACATCAGCCCTGCCTTCGACAATCGGCATCAGCAATTTAGGATATTCTTTGGGGTCGTATTCCAGGTCAGCGTCTTGTATGATGATCACTTCGCCGGTAGCTTGGGCAAAGCCGGTCCGGAGTGCAGCGCCCTTACCCTTGTTTTGCTCATGGTAAGTTATATTGTATCCTTGCCCTTCAAGACCATGGAGCAGGTCTCGGGTACCGTCCTTGGAAAAGTCATCAACCATGACAATCTCCTTTTCCAGGCCAGGCAAAAGCGGGGCATCCTGAACCGCCTTTAAGACGGTCATTAGCGTGTTTTTTTCGTTATAAACAGGGATAACAATGGAAACTTTCATATGACACGAGGTTACACTATCCTGTTTGTCTAGTAAAATAGGTATGCCCAAAACAGTGGCGCTTTATTTGCTGTGGAACTCGCTTCGCTCAAACAGTCCTCGCTGCATAAAGCGCCACTGTTTTGGGCAAGATAAGTGCAATATGAGATGAATATGATGTTCGATTTGTGTGTGCCGGCCCGCAACGAAGGGGCGACAATCCAAGATGCTTTGCGGCGGTTAACCAAGTCGCTTAGTGATTTGGGTATTGATTGGCAAATTACAGTGGCCATTAATGGGACAACTGACGATACGGTTCAAAAGATCAACGCATTCGAGCTTCGAGCTTCCCGCCCGCATCGCCAGCGAAGCGTGGCGGGCGCGGCGAGCTTCGAGATTCGAGCATTAGAACGTCCGGAAGCGGGTAAGGGTGCTGCCATTAGGCTCGCTGCCCAAAATTCGCAAGCAGATATTTTTGGTTTTATTGATGCTGACTTATCGGCTGACCCGGACATGATTGCACCTATGGTCAAGAAAATATTGGATGGCCAAGCTGACGTTGTAATCGGATCGCGGCTGGCTGACACGAGGACAACTAACAGGAGCTGGCTGCGTACCATGTCATCGCAATTTTTCAATTTGATGTCCAGGTTAATTCTGGGTTTGAAAGTTAAAGATGCCCAATGCGGGCTAAAAGTCATGAATAGCCGGGCCAAAAATGTCCTGGTTAATTGCCAAGAGGAGGGATGGTTCCTTGATATTGAATTTTTGGCTAAGATGGCGCAAGATGGCTTTAAGGTCGTTGAGGTACCTGTCCCATGGATAGAATTTCTCTATACCATGCGACAAAGCCAGGTCAGGATGTTCAAGGATGGCCTAGGCGCGATCAAGGCCATGTGGCGTATCAGACACCGACTCAAAAACCATGTTTAACTTCCGCATCAGGGTAAAACAAATCCTTCTTTTGATGGGTGATTTTGTAGTTTTCCAATTGTCAGTGCCCATCATGCTGTTGCTGCGTTACGGGCGGGTAACGGCTGAAAATTATGACCAGCACGCTTTCCCATTCCTAATCCTTTCTTTGCTTTGGCTGGTTGGGTTTTATGTGGCCGGGCTTTATGACCTGCGCCTTTCAAGGGACACTTTAAAATTTTTCAGGACTTATTTCGAGGGTACGGTTGCCAACTTGCTGCTTTCGCTGGGATTCTTTTACTTGTTGCCAATCTTTGGCATTACGCCGCGCACCAACCTTTTTCTTTTCGTGGCCATTGTTTTAGTCTTGGATTATATCTGGCGTTTAGGCTTTAACCGGTTGATTGCCAAAGGCCTTTTTAGGACACGGGTCTTGTTTGTAGGCACGCCCGAGGATGCCATTGGCGTAGATAATCTGATCCGCGAGACTGCGCCGGGTTTTGAGCTGAAGGCAGTTATCCAAACAGCGGCTGGCACGCGTTTTGATGATGGTTCGATAGTTTGGTATGCCTCACCTGATGCCATTAAAGACCTGGTCAATAAAAACTTGATTGATACGATTGTCATTGGCCATAAGCCGGAAGAAGTTATTGGCTTGCAAGACGCTTTATACGAAACGATTTTTTCGGCAGTCACTTTGGTTGACCGCGCAACTTTTGAAGAGATAGCAACAGGCAGGATCCCGTTGGAACATATTTCACAAAGTTGGTTTTTGTCACACATTAGGGAAGGGGAGAAAGTGGCTTACGAAAGTGTTAAGCGTTTCTTTGATTTGCTGTCAGCCATTCCGATCGGCTTGGTGACCTTGGTCCTTTTTCCTTTTTTGGCCTTGCTTGTCAGGGTTAGCTCACCCGGACCGATTTTGATAAGACAGAAGAGAGTTGGCTTAAAAGGAAGGATATTTACGCTCTATAAATTTCGTTCCATGCGCCAGGATGCAGAAGCTGACGGTCGGCCAAAATTAGCCTCTGACCAAAAGAATGATCCGCGAGTCACGCGCGTTGGCAAAATTTTGCGTGCCACCAGCCTCGATGAGTTGCCGCAGATTTGGAATATCTTGCGCGGTGACATGTCGGTTATTGGCCCGCGGCCTGAGCGGCCTGAGTTTGTGGAAGAACTGACGCGCCAAATGCCGTTTTATGCCTTGCGCCATCTGACCAGGCCCGGAGTAACGGGTTGGGCCCAGGTCAACTTCCGTTATGCTTCGTCTTTTGCCGATAACATCAAGAAGCTGCAATACGACCTGTATTACATCAAGCATCGGTCGTTCATGCTGGATTTGTCCATTTTGCTTAAAACCATCCGCATTGTTTTGAGGCGAATCGGCATTTAGCAGGATTATCGACGGGAAGTGGCAATTGGGTTAACATATTGGCATGTCAAAAAGCTTTTTTGCCAGGCTTTGCCCGTTAGTTCTGGCAACCTTATTTTTTGCGCCGTCAGCGGCTTTGGCGGCTGATGTGACGCGCCTGGTGCCTAATGATACTTTTTATAACCATCAATGGTACATGGATTATATTAAGGCACCCGAGGCTTGGGCCAAGCCGCAAGTTACTTCGACGCGTGATGTGGTAGTAGCCATGGTAGATGCTGGAGTAGATTTTTCGCATCCTGATTTGCAGGGAGTCTTATGGACCAATCCAGACGAGATTGCCAATGGCAAAGATGATGACAACGACGGCTTAGTGGACGATATCCATGGTTGGAATTATGTAACCAATTCACCGGATACGAGGCCAGTCGACAATGGAGTTATTATTGACAATGGGGCGTGGGAACATGGCACTGCTATTGCGTCTCTGATTGCCGGTCGAGGCAATAATGATATTGGCATGGCCGGTGTAGCCTGGAAGGCCAAAATCATGCCACTGGTCATCTTAGGATCTGATGGCTCTGGCGCTACTGACAGCTTAGCCAAAGCTATCCGTTACGCAGTTGACCATCGGGCAGACATAATAAATCTAAGCTTGGAAGGAGACTCGGAAGACCCCGATGTTTCCCAGGCCATCAAAGAAGCAACTGCCAAAGGCGTCTTAGTGGTGGTGGCAGCCGGTAATGGCAACGGTGAAGGTAATAATTTGGATTTACAACCCCTTTATCCGTCGTGCCACACGGGTGCGGCCGGGCAGGGCATGTTGGTCGTATCAGCCATCCAAGAAGATGGGTCACGCAACCCCTCCAGTAATTATGGCAGTTGCGTCAGTTTGGCTGCCCCGGGAGCAGACATTATGGCTGCACGGCCAACTTATGAAGCAAATGGCAACCGCAAGGATGTTTCTGGTTATGGCGTTTGGAGCGGTACTTCCATGGCCGCACCTTTGGTCAGCGGTTCGGCTGCAATGTTAAAAATCCGACATCCTGGCTGGACAGGCGAACAATTAGCCCAGCGTCTTTTGGCAACTGCCCAACCTTTTACCAAAGGCATTGACCAGCAAGGCATGGGTCAGGGCGTTTTGGACGTTGCCTCGGCAGTGGCCCCGGCCTCTGATGAAAAATACGGGCCATGGAACTTATGGGCTTCCAACCCAGGGGCTTTACCCTCGGTCTGGATAACCAGCCAGCAAGGAAAAGTCTTGTTTTCTTTTACTGCCGGTGATGCAACTGATAAGCGGGGATTACATGCGATTTTTGTCAGATGGGGTGATGACAGGCGGCCAAATATCCTAGTCACTTACCAAGGCGATGAGTCAGGCGCCTGGCGCCTTTACCGATGGGATGGAGTTCTGTTGTCCATGGGACAAGTGAGCCAAAACGCCCAAGACAAAATCCAAGGGGGTTTGTTGCTGGCCGCGCAGGATCTCAAAGCCCAAGCCAAAGAAATGGTACTTTTGACAGAAGCGACTGGGCCGCGGGCCTGGCGCTTTGAATCAACCACCAACCTGGGCAAGTCTTTCGTGACGACTCTGGATGAAAAGTCATATGGCTCAATGGCTGTCGGTATACAGCGTCCTATCCAAGCCATGACATTGTTGAGCAGGTCAATGCCGTATTCCTCATTGAGAGTCTTGCAGAGCCAGGGCATAGGTGAAGATGTTTCGGTAACCACCACCAGGCCATCTAACTTGAACATGGTTGAGGGGCAGACTGCTGACGGGCGCGAAGTCATCCGCTTGGTCCAAAGCGGCAAACCGACTTATTTGATTGAGCGCAAAGGCATGCTTGACGTGACTACTGATCCAATTGCTGTTGCCGAATGGCGCCAAGCCCCGCTGGGTTTGGAAAAACCCAACATGCCCGGAAAATTTTATGACTTCTGGCCACGCTAAGCTCCAAAAAGAAGTTTATAAATTGGCGAGGTTTGTGGTAGTCGGTGCCTCGACATTTTTATTACAAACAGCCTTGTACTTTATTTTCTCGCGCTGGCTTTTTACTCATGTCCCGCACACGGTCTCGTACATTTTGGCACTGGTTTATTCCTTGGCCTATAATTATTCCTTAAACCGGCTTTGGACCTTTGGCGACCAGTCTTCGGCCAAAGGTTCTGCCTGGCGTTATTCAGTGGTGGCAGTCACGGCCAGCGCCATCTGCGCCGTTCTCTTTTGGATCGGCCACGATTTGCTTCACTTTTATGATCTTTATGTGGTCGTGATGGTTAATTTGCTCATTCCTTTCTATACTTTTGTGGCGCATCGCCTTTACACTTTTCATGAACAGCCGCATCGCCATCTGCAGAAATTTGTAAGGTCAACGCCGCGTTAGGTATAATGCCAACTAATATGGGGGAGAAACAACATTTCGAAAGAAAAAACATTTTGGTAACCGGTGGAGCCGGTTTCATTGGTTCTCATTTGTGCGACCGCCTGGTTAAAGAGGCAAATGTCATCTGCTTGGATAACTTTATCACCAGTTCGGTCGCCAATATCGACCATTTGTTGCGCGAACCGCACTTTGAATTCATAAACCATGACATCACGCAACCATTGGAACTTGGCAGGTATAAGGAACTCGAAAGGTTCAAGATCCCTTACCAGGGCATCCAAGAGATTTACCACCTGGCCTGCCCGATTTCCAAGCACCATTTTGATGATTATAAGATAGCCACCGTCTTGACCAATTCGGTTGGCGTGAAAAATATTTTGGATTTGGCGGTCGCCAATCGTTCAAAAGTCCTTTATGCCTCATCCAGCATGCTTTATGGCAATCGGCTGGAAAAAGGGCGCAGCGTCAAAGAAACGGATGAATGCCATTTGAACCATTTGACCACGCGCGGCGCCTACGACGAAGGCAAGCGTTTTTCAGAAGCTATCTTGCAGACTTATGCCGATGTTTATGGCTTGGATGTCAAAATCGCCCGCATCTTCCGCACTTATGGCCCGCGCATGAAGATTTTTGACGGCAATTTGATACCAGACATAGTCTTGAACGCTTTGGACAACAAGGATATTGTCATTGCGGGCAATGAAGAGACAATGGTCACCCTCTGTAGCGTCAAAGATACGGTGGATGGCTTGATGAAGCTCATGTCCTCGCCCCTGGAAATCACCTTGGTCAATCTGGGTTCTGACCACGAAGTGCGTTTGGTTAGCGTGGCTCAAAAGATCTTGCACATTACCGGCTCAAGTTCGCGCGTGCGTTTTGATGCGCAGGCTCCCCAGTACTTCGAAGCCGGTTTGCCCGATATTTCACGCGCCAAGGACCTGCTGGGCTGGGTGCCGCTTGTCAGGCTGGATGACGGCTTAAAGGAAATGGTTGATTACGCCAATTCCCACAAGAACCAAATAACTTTTTGATTATATGCCTCCTATTTACGACAAGAAGAACATCCTGGTGTCCGGCGGAGCCGGTTTTATCGGGTCACATTTATGCGAAAGGCTTTTGGCCGACGGAGCAAGGGTCATTTGCGTAGACAACCTGATTTCCTCGTCGCTTAGTAACATCGAGTTTTTGCTCAAGAACCCGGATTTTGAGTTTATCCGCCAAGACATCAGCGCTAACTTTGATTTGGAACAGTATCCTGAGTTAGAACGGTTCAAAATTAAGTTCCAGGGCATTCAGGAAATTTACCATCTAGCTTGCCCCATGAACCCCAAGGCATTCGAGCAAACGAGGATGCAAACTTTGTACGCCAATAGTTTGGGCATGAAGAATATGCTGGACATGGCTCTGCGTTATCGCGCCAAGTTTTTGCATACCTCGACTTCCACGGTCTACGGCCCTCGCCCCCAGGACAACCATCTGATCAAAGAAAGCGAACCGGGTTGCGTGGACGCGCTCTCGCCACGCGCCTGCTACGACGAAGGTAAGCGTTATGCTGAAACTTTTTGCAGCACTTACCAGGCCGTACATGGTTTGGATGTCAAAATCGCGCGTATCTTCCGCACTTATGGCCCACGCGAGCGCTTGTTTTCCGGTGAGATGATCCCGGATTTTATCCTCAACGCTTTGGATAACAAAGATATCGAGATTTTTGGCGATGAGACATTCAGCAGCTCGCTTTGTTATGTGACTGACATTGTGGATGGCTTGGTCAAACTCATGGGTTGGGAAGGGGAGATTGGACCGGTTAATTTGGGCAGTGATTTGGATATGCCAATCTTAGATGTTGTGCAAAATATTTTGGAAATGACCGGATCAACCAGCCGTATCGTGTTCCAACCGACTTTGATGTTCGTGACGCCGCTTGGACTGCCTGACCTTACCAAGGCCAAGGAAAAATTGGGTTGGATGCCATTGGTCAGGTTGGATGAAGGCTTGAAGCGCATCATTGATTACACCATGGCTCACAAGAACCTGTTGATAGCGGCTTTTAATGCCAGTGTCCGCGCGCCAGCCACACCCACAGCCAAAATCCCACCATCTCCCGGACCGCAGGTCTAGACATTTGCTGCTTTTTTGCCTAACATGCGACACATGAAGGTTATTGGAGTCGTACCGGCTTTTAACGAAGAAAAGCGCATCACTGATGTTTTGCGCGCTTATTTAGCATACGTTGATGAGATTGTTGTGGTGGATGACGGTTCAAACGACAAGACAGCTGAAGCCGCGAAAATCGAGAAGGTCAATGTCTTGCGCCACGCGGTGAACCGTGGGCAAGGTGCTGCGCTAAGGACGGGAACTACGGCTGCTTTGGAGTTGGGTGCGGAAGTTATCGTCCACCTTGATGCGGACGGGCAGCATAATCCGAAGAATATCCCAGAGTTGATCAAACCTTTGGCCGAAGGCCAGGCAGACGTTGTAATGGGTTCGCGTTTTATGAACCTCGAACCGAGCGGCATGCCCCTGACAAGATACTGGCTGCTTAAAGCCGCCCGCGTTTTTAACACAATGGCCTTGGGCATACCCAAGACAGTAACTGACCCGCAGTGCGGCTTGCGCGCCATGACTGCCAAGGCTGCCCGCACACTTGATTTCAAACAGGACGGATTTGCGCATGCTTCAGAACTGTTGCGTCTCATAACCCGTTCCGGCCTCCGCTGGAGAGAGATACCTGTCAGTATTTCTTACAGCCAAGAAAGCCTTGGTAAAAAAGTCAGGCCAGATGCTTTGCGCATTGTCTGGCACCTATTTATCGGGGTTTTTACAAAATAGCCAAAATGTTGGACTTTTAGCCTGTTTGAGGCTAAGATGGGGCACATATGTTGATCCAAATTTTACTGGTTTTAGGCTTTGTTTTGGCTTTGTGGATAACCTGGAAAAGGTATCGCCAAAACGTCATTACTTTGATTGAGGCTTTAGGCTGGTCAATCTTGTGGGTCGGTGGCGGAGTTATCTCGCTCTTGCCCAAGCTGACAGAATACTTGGCGGCCATTTTTGGCGTTGGCCGCGGCGTTGATTTGATTTTATATGCGGCCGTAGCCATCCAATTCTTTTTAATTTTTAAGCTCTTTGTGAGCCACGAAAAAACAGAACGTTTATTGACCAAATTGGTCCAGCAACAGTCCTTGAGTGAATTGAATAGCAAGGACAAAGAGAGCTCATCTTAATTATGGAAACCGGCACAATGCCTTTAGTAGACGTGATAGTTGTCTCGTATGACCATGCGCGGTTTTTTGATAATTTATTTGTTTCGCTATCAAAAGTCAGCTATCCACGCGATTGCTGGCGGTTGCATGTTGTGATTAATAAAGATGGCGATGGCACGCTTGAGGCGACTAACCGCTTATGTGAACAATTCAAATCAGATTTGCCGGAGGTCCATGTTTATGAGCCGCATGCTAATTTGGGTTTTTCGGGCGGCAATAACCTTGCCATTGTCTGGGCCATGCAACGCAATGCGGAGTTTATCTATATGCTTAACCCGGATACAACGGTTAATCCGGATTTTTTGGAAGAAGTTATCAAAGTCGCGCAAACCGAAAAAGGCGTGGGAGCTGTCCAGTCGCTTTTGGTGCGGGGAAACAATCAAAATGAAATTAACTCGCGCGGCAATGCTTTGCATTTCCTGGGATTTGGTTATTGTTTGGGCGACCATGAGCCAATTGAAAAGGCGCCGACAGAGGTAACTGACATTGCCTACGCATCTGGTGCCGGAGTCTTGTATCCAACCAAGGTTTTGCAAACCATTGGCTTGTTGGATGAGACACTTTTCTCATACCACGAGGATTTGGATCTTGGATGGCGCATCCTGCTTTCCGGCCACCGCAATGTCTTGGCCCCCAAGAGCGTTGTCCAACACTATTATGATTTTTCGCGTTCCATATCAAAGTGGCACTGGATGGAGCGCAATCGCTTGGCAGTCTTGCTTAAGAATTATTCTTTTTGGACAGTCTTACTCATGCTGCCGGTCATAATCGCTACGGATGTTGCGATTTGGGCTTTGGCTGCCAAAGGCGGATGGCTTAAGGAAAAATGGAAAGCCAGCCTTTGGTTTTTAAAACCCAGCACTTGGAAATATATTTTGAGCGGCCGTGACAATATTAGGCGCATCAGGCGCGTGCCAGATTGGTTGATTTTGCAGCGCATGACCTGGAAAATCCAATACCAGGATATGAAGGCCGGATGGGCCGAAAAAATTGCCAACCCTTTTTGGAAAGCTTTTTATGTCAGCTATCGGCTGATTATCAGGTGGTAATATGAAAGTCGTCCATGTTTGCTGCATTGCGCCACCGGAAAGCGGGGGCATGGGAGCCGTGGCTTACCAAGAAGTTTTGAATTTACGCAAACTTGGAGTTGATGCAGTCTTAGTCGTACCAGAGTTACCGGGTCGTCATGCTGAACTCGTTTCAGCATCTCCCGAAGCAATAAGGGCAGAGATCCCGAAACAAGTTCGGGATGACAAAGGTATCATCCGTCTGCCTGCCATGCGCATTGGCAATGTGGCTCGTTTGAGCGGGTTGGACGAGATTATCAAAGACGCTGATGTTGTCCATTTACATTATCCTTTTTATTTTACAGCCGGGATGATTGCGCGGTGGCGCAGGCAAAATAAAATCAAACATTTGGCAATAACTTTGCACATGGATGCGACTGATAAAGGTTGGCGTTGGTTAGCGGCCGAGCTACATCGCAAGCTTTTTCAAAAGCGAGTTTTGGACGCAGCTGATTTGCTTTTAGTCTCTACTTTGGATTATGCCCAACATTCCTCGTTTGCGCCGTGGGTCAATAGCTCGCGTTTGCATGAATTGCCTTTTGGCGTAGACACAAACGTGTTTCGCCCGATCCCCCTTGCGTCCCCCTTACAAAAGGGGGAGTTCCAAGTTGGCATGGTCGGTGTCATGGATCGAGCCCATCCATTCAAAGGAGTTGATGTTTTGCTGCGGGCTGTTGCCAAACTTCCATCAAACGTCCATGTCAAGCTGGTAGGTGATGGTGACCGTCGAAAAGACTACGAGAAGCTGGCTAAAGAGCTTGGTTTGAATGAGCGAGCTCACTTCGTCGGACGCTTGGAGCAAGGGAAACTGGTTGAAGCTTTGCAGAGTATGGATGTTTTTGCTTTTCCAAGCACCAGCGGAGCTGAAGCCTTTGGTCTTGCTATGTTGGAAGCTATGGCTTGCGGTGTGCCAGTTGTAGCCAGCGATTTGCCTGGTGTCAGGGCTGTTGCCAAAGATGCCGGCCTAATCGTTGCCGTAAATAATCCTGATGCCTTGGCAGACGGCCTGCGCCGCTTGCTGGACCTGCCCGCCGGAGCCTCGGCGAAGGAGGGCGATCCAGCAACCCGCCACAGCTTTGCTTTGGCGGCGCGGGACAAGGCTTTGCGCTACAATTGGGATAACCATGCGCAAACTTTACTTAAGTACTATCAACAGATCCCCTCAGCTCCCCTTACAAAGGGGAGGTAAGACAGCATATGAGAGTTGCCATCTTAACTAATGCTTTTCCGCCCTTGTCCCGCGGCGGCGCAGGCCGAATTGCCGAGATGCAAGCTGATTGGCTGACGCGCCATGGCCACGAGGTGAAAGTTTGGGTGCCGGCGCCTTTCCCAACAGACGAAGGCCGCGATATTGTTGAATCTTTCTTGCCGCGGACAACCATCCCATTTTCCAAACTCTCAAAAACTTTTGCCCCAATGCGCTTGCTTTTCCATATGGAAGATTTGGCGCCAAACCTCAAGGCTGTTGACCAGATCCGCGCTTGGAAGCCGGATGTCTTGCTTACGCACAATCTCACCGGATGCGGTTGGGGCACGCCCCGCATGCTCAGGGCCTCAGGCGTCCGTTGGTTGCATGTGCTGCATGATGTGCAGATGTTCGAGCCTTCGGGGCAGGTCATGTATCGCGAGACATATAACTCGCTACGACAAGCTTGGAGAAAGTTTTGGGCTAAACACCGTGCAAAAACCTTTGGCATACCGGACGCTGTCATTAGCCCATCTCAGTGGTTGCTTGATGCGCACCGTAAGTATGGTCTGCTAGCCAATACTTTTGCCCAAGTTCTGCCAAACCCAATCGAGATCCCGCGCGGGTTTTGCGAAAATCAAATAACCGAGCAGATTAAAGTGGTTTATAATGCCAGGCTATCAGAAGATAAAGGCATCTTGGTTTTACTCGACGCTTGGCAATCTCTAAATCCGAGGCCAGGACGTCTCGAGTTAATAAGCGGCGGCCCATTGCTTGCTAAGATCAAAAAGTTAGAAGATCCGTCAATCGTTGTCCACGGCCAATTGCCGCATGAAGAAGCCATGATAGCTATGTCCGGGGCTAATTTGTTTGTCATGCCGTCTATTATCATGGAAAACCAGCCAACAGTTCTTTTGGAAGCTGTGGCCGCTGGCATCAATGTCGTTGCTTCTGACGTAGGTGGCGTGCGTGAACTACTGCAAGGCTACGGCACAATCGTCCCGCCCGGCGACGCCCCAGCTCTGGCCAAAGCCATCCAACAAACCCTCAAAGAGCAAATTAACACCCAAATCCGCGACCAGATTTTGGCGAGGCATAACTTTGACACGGTGATGGGGGAATTGGTGAAGGGGATGGTCCCTAATGTCATTCCCGCGTAGGCGGGAATCCAAAAAATAATCTGTTATGAAGAACGACGAACTGGAAATCGACAAAATTTACGATAAGACAGCCAAGAAGTATAGGGATGAACGCAGCTCCAAAGGAACTATCCATAATACTTATATCGCAAATCCTGCAATCAGAACCATGTTGCAAGATGTCAGGGATAAGAGGTTGTTGGATATCGGATGTGGATATGGAGAGGACTTGAAGTATTTTTACAATCTGGGAGCAGAAGTTATTGGAATTGAACTGAATGGAGAATTAATAAATTTGGCAAAACAAGATCCAGAATTGAAAGATGTAGAGATTTTTCAAGGCTCGATCTATTCTTTGAATTTTAAAAAGAGTTTTGATATCTGCCTGGCTAATTTGGTTTTGGATCAGGTAAAAGATTTAGACCAAGCCTTGAGAGAAGTTAATAAGGTTTTGAAAAACGGAGGCATTTTTGTGTTCTCTGTTGCGCATCCTCTAAATTGCGCTACAAATAATTACCAAGAGCAATTATCAGACTATTTTACGACCAGAAAAGGATATTTTCACCCAACATCCATGACCTGTTCAATTCCTTATTACTACAGAAATTTTGAAGATTATTCGAAAACATTTTTCAATGCTGGGTTTTTTATTAAAAAAATAGTTGAACCCAAACCATTGCCCGAAGCCAAGACTATCTTTCTTGAAAAATTTGAACGATTCAGTAAACTGCCGGATATACTTATTTTCGAGCTAATCAAATACAAGAGCTTCAATAATGGGAGCGATAATTTACACCCTGGAGATTAGCGGACCCCGTTCATCTAAAAAGATTATGTTATTTAAGATCAGTTCACATAAAGATAAATTCATAGATCGATGTTACAGTAAAGCGATGAAGGAGCTTAAAGGATTTTTTAATTTAGATTGGAAGACGAATCGGCCGAGGATAATCCTTGTACCAGACAGGAAAACGATTGATGGATTAAGGGGAGAAAAGACGCCCAGGTGGCTGGTCGGTTGGTTGAAAAGCAATAATATCTTTATTTTGGACAGGACTAATTACGAAAAAGAAAGCAGTCATAAATACTCAAATGAAGAATATGCTAAAACGATTAAGCATGAGTTAGCGCATGCTTTTTATCTCATTATCTCCGGTCATAAGAATCAGCCGGATTGGTTATGGGAAGGCACGGCAATGTATCTGGCCAAGCAGGTCAAAAAACGGAAGGCCGGCCGACCAAATAACTTTAAGGAGTTCCTGCTGTATTTTTCCAAAAGCGGTTCGGGCGTTTACAGAGAGGCGGGGGAAGCGGTTAGGTTTTTAGCAGAGGCATATGGCAAGAGAAAATTATTGTTGCTCATCAAATTATCCAAGGACGTCGATACGAAAGAACATTTTGCGAAATTGTTCAGACGGATTTATGGATTCGATTTGAAGTACTCGAGTTTTGAAATTAATAATTAACAAATATGGACAACGACAAAATCATCAAAAAGTTAGATGGGGCAAATATGGATATTGACCTCACTTCAGAGGATCAGACTTCATGGAAACAAATGAAATGCCCGTGGAATGAAGCGGATGGTACAAATAGCCACAAATGTGCGGTTAAAAATATTTCAATTTGCGATTATTTTTGCGGGATTCAATATCCAGATACTGTTTTGTGTTGCTATCCAAACAAAAACCCTTTAGACGATAACGAACAGATTATTTAATATCATTTTGATAAAGAATTAATATGCATGAACCAAAAATTGGGGAGACGAATGAAAAACCAAGAGAAAAAATATTGCACCTTGAAATCGACGAGGTTCCGGAAGTTGATGAGTTTGTCGGTAGAGTTAAGGACTTACCAATCGAAGAGCAATTGGTTGAAGTTTCAAAATTTATAAAATCTAATTTTAAAAATGCGATATCTCCGCATACAGATAAGTTACCAAAGGAAGAAAGGGAAAAAGTTAATAGAGTATTAAGGCAGGAACCAAAAACACTTTCAGGGGCATTGTGTTTAGAGTATGGGGTTTGCGTCGAATATCATGTTCTAGGAAAAGCAATCCTGGATAAACTAAGCATTCCATGCAAGTTTAAAAAAGGTGTTGTTGCAGGGAGTCCTGGGCATACTTTTTTGGACGTCCAAGTGAACGGTGCGTGGCAGATCTTTGATCCATTCGCAGAAGTCTATTTGAGTGATCTTGGTAGGCCTGATTTGAAACGATTTGATCCAATCTATTACAAGTCGTCCGAGACTAAGAAAAAGAGTGGATAAATTATTTCTTTTCTGTATCCACTTCTTTTGGCTCAGGTTTCGTCAAATCAGCCACTTATCCTCTTGACATGAAAGCAGATTTATGGGACGTGTTAATGATGGGTTAAATTATGAAAGTTTACAAAACAAAAGCCAGAAAATTTTCCGGATCAGATTTTCATGAAGTCAATCAAAAGGCCTCCAGTTTGTATTCGACTATTAAAAAGAGATCAAAACGTCGGGCTTACATCCGGTCGGCGTATTTTAAGAAAGACAAGATTTTTCTTGATTTGTTCTGGAGTCACTTATTCGAGAAACAGAACTGGCGTGACAGGGTGCGACGCATAAAGTATTTTGGTTGCGCAATTGAGCTTATTAATCATTCACGTTTTGAGCCAAAGTCAAAAGAGAATCACAATCAACCATCCGAAATACTGCATCGTTTTTATGGTATTACGGCAGATGATGAATTGTTCTGCGCGCAAATTAAAGAATATAAAAAGAATGGCCAGAAGTTTTTGATCTCAGTTTTTCCTACAGACGGACCAACGGACACGTAATACAGAAAAAGACTTTCCGCTATGTGTGGTGTATAAACCACGGCCGAAAGCCTTTCTCTGCAATTAGGTTATCATGTTTAGTAAAAATGTCAAGCATGAGCGATCTCTCAATTGTTGATAAAACGTTATTTCTTTTCTGTATCCACTTCTTTAGGCTCCGGCTTGGTCAGATCAAACACGTAAATATTTACTTTGCCATTATCGATTGACCAGGAAGCTTGGGCAATGTCTGTTATGCGTTGGTTGAGCTCTGTAGCTTTCCACCAGTAATCATTAATGACCACAAAGACGAGGTCAGATTTTCCGAGCTTGGCAGCATCGCGCACAGTGTCCCACGAAGGATCTTCGTAAGTCATTTTGAGATAGGTGGTGTAAAGCGCACCGCCGGTGGGGATGGGATAGAAAAAGACGTCACCCGCGTAGCGCTTGAAACCAAACTCTTTGACAGCTGCGGCTGAAACGCTTTGGTCAGCCAGCACAGTGTAATCTTTGCCCTTGGCATAACGGTCAATCCAACGCACGGCCTCAACATCATCTCCACTGGTGCTCCAACCGCGGCTGGGCTGGACTGCATCATGGCGCGGCAAAGCATTGTAAGCATTGGCTGCTCCGATTGAGCAAAAGAGGATAATGGCCACGGCCGAAGCCAGGGGCATGGCAGTCTTTACTTTTTTGAAAAGCCAACCCATGGCCGGCAAGCCGCCGACCAACAAGACTAAAACAGCAATCTGCCAAAGGCGTTGGGCATAGTCACCTTTTTCGTATTGGATCAGCATGGTGAAATCGCTGGCATTTTCCAAGAGCCCTGAAGCCAGCCAAAGCGAGACAGCCCCAATGAGCAGGATGATAATGGCCAGGCGATCATTGCCTTTGAGGATGATGATGCTCGCCACACAGGCCAACAAACCCATGGCCGGCAAAGCAATGCCAATTAAAGATGACCAAGCAGGCCACAAGACATATTTATTGCCCAGCCATGGCACGAGTTTTGCCAGATTATCTATCCAAGCTGAAAATTGAGTGACATTTGCCAAGTTCCAATCAATGGCCAATGAAGAGTGGTATTGGCTGGCAACATAAAAAATAATCGGGATGGCCAGGCCGGAAAAAATCGCCACAATCCAAGATGTATGTTTAATCCATTTTTTGCGGTCACCCAAGATTAACAAAGCCAAAACCAAAATGCTCAAAGGCACGCCAGCCAAAGGATGGATGGCCACGCTCCAGGCAGCCAGCCACAAAGGCGCACTGAACTGCAAAGTTTTTTGGCGCGCGCCCAAAGCCAGGACAACGGCCGAAATTCCAATGACAGTGGCCAAGCCTTGGGGAGTGGTGGCTACGAACATGCCTAACGGAAAGAGAGCTAAAGCGGCGGCAGCAGTGCCAAACCAATTTTCGCGCCTGAAAGCCAAGAAGACACAGGTTGGCAAGATAATGGAAGCCAAAATTGGAACAAGCCAGCGATCAATATCTGCCAAAGGCAATTCTGTCATGCGGGCCAGCCAAGTCGTGAAAACGTATTGTCCAATATAGTAAAAAGGTTTTGGGCTTAAGGTTCCGGTCTTGAGCATGACTTGTTCACCGGCCAAATGCAGGAAACCATCAAAGCCATATCCCAGGCGATAAATTATCGGCGCCAGGCTGAGCGTGCCAATAATCGACAGGCCGCTTTGGAAAGCCGTGAAGCCGGAGGATTGGATAAAGATGGCGGCAAAAATAGCCAGTGCCCAAAGCAAACCAATGGCAGCCAAAGTCCCGCTTGGCAACAAAGGCCAAGGTGTGCGGATGCTTTGCAAAGTTTGGGCTGCCCAGGCGCTTTGCAGCACAAAAGTTAAAGCCATTATGCCGGCACAAGCAATGGCAATGGCCATGAGCTGTTTCTTGTGCGTCCAGTTGGCTGTTTCTTCGTCTTGCATTGGCCCGTCAGTCAACTGCCTTTCGTGGCCCAAGCCAACCAGATGGGCGATAGTCATGGTGATGGCCAATGACCAAGCATCGGAAAGCCCGCTTAAAGGGCCGTCAGCATAAAACCACACGGTTTGGATTACGCTCTGCGTGGCCACCAACATCAACAAACCAAAAGCTGACGAGGTTGCCCAGTGGCGCTCTGGCAAAACATTTTTTCCGAAAACATAAGCATGGAAAAGAATGGCAAAAGTCCAGAAAAACGGCTTGGCATACCCTATGTCCAGCTTTAAGTATTGCAGTCCCAAGATGATAATGACAAAAACAATACCTGCCAAAGCGTCTAATGTTCTTTCATTCATACAACTAAGTCCATAAAGTTTGTAAAGTCTATAAAGTCCTTAAAGTCTTTTTACTGGTCACTAGTTACTAGTTACTGTGTTTTATGTTAGCATGAATACTTGTAGATGTATGATCACGCTCACCAGCAAGACATTAATGACTAATGAAACAGTTGTTCTTTGCCGTCATGATCGTGTCTTAGCCAAGATATTGCTGCCAATCATACCGGCTTGGATTAAACCCAACCATATTACAGTCTTGCGGTTTTTTCTCATACCCCCTGTAGCTTACCTGACTTGGACCGAAAATTGGAATATCCTAATTCCCTTGTTTTTATTTGCCGGTTTTACAGACCTGCTGGACGGTACCTTGGCCAGGGTGCGTAAACAAATCACTCTTTGGGGCACGATTGCTGACCCGGCGGCAGACAAATTGTTAATCGGCTCAGTGGCCGTCCTTTTTTTGGCCCAAATAAGTTTTTTACTGGCTTTCATTTTAGTCTTTTTGGAAGTACTCATCGTCTTAGGCGCTTACTCACGCAAGAGGCGCGGCGAATATATCAGCGCTAATTGGTCAGGAAAGATGAAGATGTTCCTGCAGGTTATTGGCTTGGCTTTCTTGTTTCTTGCCAAATTCGGGTTGGCTGATTATTTGGATACGATAGGCATTGGTATATTAGTGACGTCTTTGGGTTTTGCAGTGCTTTCATTACTGACTTACGGATTATAAAAGAAAAGCAGACCCGTGTGGGTCTGGCAGGAGATTGGTCGCCGCTCGGAAGAGGGCGATTATTTGGATGGGGACTTACTGGCCTTGTCAGCCTCGCAAGCCCAGGTGTTCCACTTGGCGTTGATCTTCTTGGTGTGCTGGCCTTCGGGGCAGACGCACGGCGGCTTCTCGGGGTTCTTCTGGTCCGCTTCCTCGGTCAGGCACTCGATGCCAGCGCCCACGCATTGCTGCTGGATGGCCTGCTCGGTGCGATGACCCTGGTGCTCGATGACCATGAAGTAGTCACGCTGGGCCACGCCGTTGCGGCACTCGTAGTGCACGTCCTTGGCAAAGATGGCTTGCTGCACCGGCACGGGCGCTGACTTGGCAGTCGGCGGAACCGGGGGCACAGCGCTGGCCGAAGGCAGGGGCAGGGGAGGCAGCGAAGCGACCGGAGCCAGCGCGTTGGTCACGACCGGCGGCGGCAATGCGACGTTGCTGGACTCCTGGCCAACCGGCTCCTCGAAGACCGGGAAGTTGGGGGGGCAGTAGCTGCCGGGGTCTGATCCAACGAGCACTGCGTTGTACCAGATGTACTGGCGGTTGTTCTGGGTGCAGCTGCACTTGACTGCCAGGAGCTGCGACCCGCCGTTCATCAGGTTTTCGCGTGCGGGCTGCTGGCCCTGGCACGCGGCCGGGAGCGACGGGGCAGCCTGCGATGACCCGGCAAGAGTGGTCTCGACTCCGGGGGTGCGCTGCCTGTCGACGCAGCTGGCTGCGATCAGTGAAACGAACACGAGAACGAACGATGCGACGAAATTTCTCACGGGACGCCTCCTTGAAAGACTTTGGTAAACTGAGTTTGGCCCGGCTTAGGCAAAAGCCTGGGATGTGTCAACTTAGCAGAGAACTCGCGTTTAGTCAAGACCTCTGCTACAATTTTTAGAACTTATGTTACATCAGATGAAAAAGCTGGTTCCAAACGCCTGGTTGGACATCTATCATAGATTTTTAGCTAAAATATCAGCTTTTTTGTATGGCCACCCTTCGGAAAAGCTGATTGTCATCGGGGTTACGGGCACAAACGGAAAGACAACGACGGCCTATTTAATTGCCAAAGCCTTGGAGGCTGAAGGGGCTAAAACAGGTTGTGCCACCTCAGCTTTGTTCAAAGTGGCTGATCGCGAGTGGCTAAACGAGACAAAAATGACCATGTTAGGTCGCTTTGGTTTGCAGAAACTTTTAAAGCAAATGGTTGATGCCGGATGCAAATATGCTGTTATCGAAACTTCATCGCAAGGTATCTTGCAACATCGCCATGAACAAGTGGCTTATGACATCGGAGTGTTCACGAACTTGACGCCCGAGCACATCGAAGCCCACGGCGGTTTTGAAAATTATAAGCAAACAAAAATTAAATTGTTTAAGCACATCGTCGAGCTGCCTCTCAAGGTCATAGACTGGCAAAGGGTCCCGCACGCCGTTGTCTTGAACCGTGATGATGAACACGCAGCAGATTTTGCCGTGCCCGGCATGCAAGAAGTTGTTTGGTATGGTTTGGGGCAGGGCAGTGATGTCAAAGCTGAGAATATCCAAGAGTCAACCAGTGGAGTTACGTTCCAAGTTGATAAGATGGAGGTCAAGCTCAATCTCATGGGTCGCGTTAACGTCTACAATGCTCTGCCTGCTTTGGCAGTAGCTAAAATACTTAGGGTTGATTTGCCTCAGGCCATAGCAAGACTCAGTGAGATAAAAAATATGCCAGGCCGTTTTGAGCGCATTGAGGAAGGCCAGCCTTGGCAAGTGATTGTGGATTACGCACCTGAGCCTGCATCACTGAGTAAATTATACGAGACAGTCAAAGTTTTCGAACCGAAGCGTATCATCCATGTCTTAGGTTCTTGCGGTGGTGGGCGAGATGTTGCCCGGCGTCCGATATTGGGGAGCATGGCCGCCCAAAACTCGCAGATAGTCATCGTGACCAATGAAGACCCATATGACGATGACCCGATGCAGATTATGGAACAGGTGGCTGAAGGGGCCAGGCACCCGGCTCGAATCTCGAATCTCGAATCTCGAATCTCGGGAACCGGACATGAAAAGAAAGACGGTCAGGATTTGTTTTTGATTTTAGACCGCAGGCAAGCTATCCAGAAGGCTATGGACTTGACCCAGGCGGGCGATTTGGTGATTCTGACCGGCAAAGGCAGTGAGCAGCGCATTTGCGTGGCCAATGGCAAGAAGCTGCCTTGGGACGAACGCGAAGCTGCCAGGCAGGCCATTAGGCAGACCATTGCCGAACGAACACAAAGGGCTTAAACTGTGGTGTATGTTTCGACTTGAATCTGTCCTGCAACTCAAAGATGAAGAGGCGATCCGCGCCATGATACGGCGGCATATACTGACCTTGGTCGGTCCTTTATTGTTGGCCATGCTGTTTATCGTGGCACCTTTCTTTTTCCTTTTCCCGCTTTTCAGCTTAGGCATATTCGGCGTCCTGGTTTTCAGCATCTTAATCATTGTTGGCATTGTCTTGGCTTTTAGGACGCTTTTTGTCTGGGATGCTGATGTCTTGATAATTACCAATTCCAGGGTGGTGGATGTTGACCAGAAAGGCTTGTTCTCCCGCCATGTGGGTGAAGCCACGCTTAATTCCATCCAAGATGTTTCATGGCATAAGGAGGGTTTTTGGCAAACCTTGTTTCGGATGGGCACCGTTAAGATCCAAACTGCCGGGGCAGCTGCCGTGATTGAGGCCGATAATATTTCAAAACCAGAAAAAGTCCATGAACTAATCAACGAAGTAAGGCAAGAGTCGCCACGCACGCCTGACGCTTCGACGCCGGTTGAAAAAGACCGTAGGTCGCGGATTAGGCATATCGCCGTCTTATTGGAAGAGGCGGATGATGCTAAAGTCATTGAAGTCGAAGCCATGCTGGAAAAACAAGCCCGCGACAAAGCAGTCCAAACTCTTTTTAGTCCTAAAACGCCGCGCCCGCCAAGCTTCGCTGGCGATGCGGGCGGGTCCTAAACATCCTTCAGCGTCCTGACATGTCTTTAAAAAACTCCGCCAACTCGCTGGCTTCCAAAGCCAAATGGCCGCTCTTCTTGATGGCTAACTTGGCCGTGCTTTTGGTTGTTGGTATTGCCACTGTCAGGGAAACTTACCGCGGCTGGACTGTTGATAGTGAGATATCCAGCTTGGAACAAAAAGCCCAAGCTCTTGAAGGGCGTAAAATGCAATTAAGCACTTTGGCCGATAAGATGCAGGACTCGTCTTTTATAGAAAAACAAGCCAGGGCCAAGCTTGGATTGCAGAAGCCGGGGGAAAGGGTTGTTGTCCTGGAAGGTATATCAGCCACGCAAACCAGTTTTGGCATTGACGTAGTGACGGCTCCGGCCGCTTCGGATACAATGTCAAACCCGCGACGCTGGTGGCGATACTTTACTCAAGGTACTAACTAACTTACTTATTCGTTCTTAATCATGTTATGTCACAAAAAAATAAATTGATTATCCTGTTCGTTGCTTTGGGGGCGGTGATAGTCTTGGCCGCGGCCGGAGGTTTGTTGACCTATGAAGTTTATTACAAGGTCAATGACTCAGCCGTCGTAAGAAGCGTCGCCGGGCTATTCGGCTTGCCTGCAGCTAAGGTCGGTTCACGTCAGGTCAGTTACGCCAGGTTCCTGATGACACGGGATGCTGTCAAACGTTTTGTTAACAGCGAGGCAGGCAAAGAGGTTGGCGCCACCATGCCGCCGGAAAATGCTCTCAACAAAAATATCCTCGAGAGACTCGTGCGACAGGAAATGATTCAAGAGATCGCTGACCAGAAAAAGGTCACTGTCTCAGACGAGGATGTTAAAGCTATCTTTGCAGACGTAGTCAAGGCAGCCGCTTCGTCCACTACGCCGGACATATCCCAATACCTGTGGAACAATTATGGTTGGAACGAGGACAACTTCCGCAAGGAAGTCTTAAAACCGGCTTTGCTCGAACAAAAGCTGGCTAATGAAATGGCTAAAGAGAAACAAGGGGATCAAAATGCCTTGGAAACAGAACTGGCTGCCAGGGCCTTGAAACCGGACGTTATCTATTACCTGAAATTCTAAGTTAACAAAAATAGTTATATACAGAAGAACCCACCTCGCAACGGGTTCTTCTTTCGTTGTGGGTGGGCTTTTGCCGCGAGATTTTGCGGCGAGGTAGGGGGTTCAGCGGCCGAGAAGCAAGGAAAGGAATGCTTCGAACGCTTCGTCCTCGTGTCGTTCGCGAAGGACGCTCGACGGATTGAAGGCCGACTCGGTCTCGCTTCCCGGGGGCAAGTGCATCGTAGCCAGGTCATCCAGTAGCTTGGTCTGCTCTTCGTTGGACAGGAAGCCGGCTTGCGTGAGCTCATCGAGCACGAGCTTGGCGTCGAATTCATTCTCGAGCCGCGTTGCCGAAGAGATGTGCCCATCGAGTCGCAGATGGTAGTGTTGGCCACAGGCGGCGAAGTGGGGAGGGTTGGCTCGCTGACGGAAGCCGAAGGCCAGGTCGATCTCCCTTTCCAGAAGCTCGCCGGTCAGGTGCTGGCAGAGCTTGTCGGCGCGCTCTGCTCCGGAAGAGGCGCTGAGATTCATCACTCGAGGCTTGAGTCCGTTGGCTTCCTCCTGGAGGAGAAGGCCATACTCGACGGCTTGCTTGAGCAGGTCGGTGGCTCCCTGCTGAGAGAAGACGACGCTCTTGAAGCCCGCAACAATCCCCTTGGGGAAGAGCTGGGCGTGAATCGGCAACTTCGCACAGGATTCCAGTTTGCAGCATCGCCCGTGCTGGCACGCCTCGAAGCGTGCGGGACCGGAGCCTTCCTCGGGCGGCAGCGCTCCGCAGAACTGCCCGATCAGGCGCTCGTACTCCGACGTCTTGGTGTATGTCTTCGAGATCTTGTCGTAGCGGTTCTCGGCAACGGGCAGGCCGGTGGCAATGATCTGGCGTTCGAGCTCGGCTGCTTGGTCGCTGTTCAAGTAGCCGTCTTCGATGGAGAGCTTGATGTGTTCCCGGCAAGCATCCACCGAGAACATGTCTCCGCTCAAAGCCCTCTTGCCGTCTTGCAACAGCTTGAAGCACCCGTGGATCGGCCAGCCGGCGCGGTCGGGGTGGGTGATGAGTCCGAAGGTCACGTTCGTGGGAGACTTCTCGTTGGTCTTCTCTGTCATCTGAACCTCTGTTTTGTTAGGGCCACACCCCTCTGAATGGCACTAACAGTTGAAAGTTGCACGAGGGGTAACGTGGCCCAAGATACTCTAAATACCAGGTTTGTCAAGA
>JAQULH010000003.1:57073-69328 GCA_029004215.1 Patescibacteria group bacterium
ATGGAGCCAGCTCCGGGATTTGAACCCGGGACCTCTGCTTTACGAAAGCATTGCTCTACCGCTGAGCTAAGCTGGCGTGACCTATCCAAGACATTGACCTTTTTGCTATACTTACAGCATGCGGAAGGCTAGTCATTTCATTTTGATTTCTGCCAGTTTACTGTTTTTGGCATGGGGAGTCAAGGTAGCGCCGGCTGTTGCCGCCGAGACAAGTGGTTACAAGCAATTCTTTTTGGACCAGGGTTTTTTGGGCCGCGATTTTGATTTGGATGTGGATGATCTTGGCCTCAAGATTTCATTCAGCAAAAGCGATATCCCACAGCCCGGCGTGCTCCACGTCATAACAGAAGGTGTCTCTTCGACGACGACAGCCTCAGGTTATAAACGTTTTGGAGCCGACGTCAGGATCGAATGGACAACTAATGCGGCTGATCTCCCAAAAAATTTCACACTGACTCTTAAAGATCCGGCTTGCGGCGCATTGAGTTGGCATGAGTGCGCTTTGGAAGAAGTTTTTCAAGGCAAGACGAAAATCATCCATCCCAAACAATCAATTGTTGGTTCTGCCCAAGTACAAGTCCATATGGGAGCAACCGTCAGGTTGGTTGATATTCCAAAGTACATGTCAGAGGGTTATGCTTCGTGGTACGCCTATAAGCGTTGCCCATGCGCCGCTTCACCGGATTTTCCCAAAGGTACATTGGTGCGCGTGACCAAATTGAGCGAGCCGATCAAATCAATCATTGTCAAAATCAATGACTTTGGCCCGGAGCGTGACCTTTTTCCGGAAAGGGCCATTGATTTAGACAAAGTAGCCTTTGCTGCCTTAGCATCCACGGGTGCCGGAGTTATGTACGTGCGGGTCGAGCCGCTGGCGGCTGACGATCCGGATGCTTTGGCTTATGGCCACAAGACGACTACACCGGCTGTAGTGGCAACTAACACTCCAAAAAGTACGCCAGCGGTTCCTAAAGCCCAGGATGAATGGGCGCTTTGATCAAACAGCATGATTGTCCTCAAACACGTTTCCAAAGTTTACCCTCCTGACGTACATGGCCTGCGCGATATTTCTTTGCATATCAAGCCAGGGGAGTTTGTCTCAATCGTGGGTGCCAGCGGAGCAGGCAAGACGACTTTGGCCAAACTCTTGATTGCCGAAGAGCGTCCTTCGCGAGGCACGTTGGAAATCGGAGGTTGGGACATTACGCGCATTAAGTCTCGCGACATTCCTTTGTTGCGCCGCCAAATCGGGGTGGTTTTCCAGGATTTCAAGCTTTTGCAAAAAAAGACTGTTTGGGAAAATGTGGCTTTTGCCTTGGAAGTGTCGGGCGAAACGCGCCGGCGTATCAAAGAAGTCGTGCCCCATGTGCTCAAGATCGTCGGCTTGGAACAAAAGGCCTATCGTTTTCCGCAACAACTTTCGGGCGGCGAGCAGCAAAGGGTGGTGATTGCGCGGGCCCTGGTCCATCGCCCCAAGATCCTACTGGCCGACGAACCGACTGGCAACTTGGATACCATGAATACGCGTGAAATTATCGACGTGCTCAAGAAGATTAACTCATTCGGCAGTACTGTTGTCTTGGTCACCCATAACCGCGAGGTGGTCAATGCCTTAAAGCAGCGTGTCATAACCTTGTCCGAAGGCCGGGTAATATCTGACCAGGCAGAAGGCAAATACCTCTTACCGTCTTAAAATATGTTGATTATCACCTCCACCACGCGCATCCTGGCTTTTGCCTGGAAGAATTTTACGCGTAATGCGTGGATTGGCTTGGCGACGGTGCTTGTCCTGGTCTTGTCTTTGCTTTCAGTCAACGTCGTGCTTGGCGTGAATGCAGTTTCCCAATCAGCTTTAAAGATGTTGGAAGATAAGATAGACATCAGTGTCTACTTCAAGCCCGATACTTCCCAGGTTGTCTTGGAAACGGCCAGGTCTTACATGGTTTCCTTGCCCCAAACGCAAAATGTCGAACTCTTGAGCGCTGAGCAGGCTTTGGTTGATTTTAAGGAAAGGCACAAGAATGACCCGAAGATTTTGGCTGCCCTTGGCGAGCTGGACCAAAACCCGCTGGGCTCCTCGTTGATTATCAAAGCCAAGCAAACCAGCGATTATCCTTTTTTGATTGAGGCTTTGCAGAACCCGCAGTTTTCATCATCCATCGAGTCAAAGACTTATGATGATAACGCAACAGCTATTGAGCGCGTGCAAAGCATTGGCCAGTCAGTCCGGTACTTTGGCTTGATCTTGATAGCCATCTTCACCATCTTCTCAATCATCATTGTCTACAACTCAATCCGCATTGCCATTTATACCCAGCGCGAGGAAATGGGCATCATGCGCTTAGTGGGCGCTTCCAATGCTTTTGTGCGTTTGCCGTTAATCTTGAGCGGGCTTTTCCAAGCCATTATTTCTTTGGCAATAGCAACCGGTCTGGTGGCCTTGATCATCGCCTTGCTTGATCCCAAGCTCAAGACCTTGTTTGATGGGGGAGATTCGGGCTTATTGTCATTTTTCTCAGTCAATGCCTGGCAGATTTTTGGCATACAGGCGGCTGCCATAATCTTCCTGGTGGCTTTGGCCTCTTGGGCCGCCGCCGGAAAATATCTTAAGAAATAGTATGGCATGGCAAGTTGAGCAATTTGATCAGGGGCCGATTACCAAAAGCGAGGTCAGTCGTTTGTTGTCGCTTTTGCCAAAACCTTTTTCAAAGAACGTTGATTCAGTGATTTACCAACCAACGGATAATTTTAAAAGGCGTAAGTTCGCTTATCCGGAAAGGTTAAAGTCAGATAAGACACAGGACGGCAAAATCATTATGATAATTGACGGTCCTTCCAAAGAAGTGGGTGATTATGAGCAGCTGGCCTATGCCGGACGTTTTGTACCGAATTTTTTACGTCAGATAGTCAAGAATCATCCCAGCCTTCAGGACGATCCGGATCTGATTATTCATGCGTTGACCATCCAGCCCAGTTCTGAAAAGAAAACTGATTGGCAGAAGGCTTTGGCGCATCGTCTGTGGGCACAGGGCCATGGCTATGAGCAGGCTTTAGCTCACGGTCACTCAACTCATGAGTTTTTCCAGAACCTTGATTCGGAATATGCTTTGCCCCAGGCCGCTTGGGAAATTAACCAATTGCGCAGGGCTATGATCAAACGCTTGGCGCAACAAGCAGCCAAGAACCTGATTAAGAATGCTGTAAAGGATGTTTATGTCCGGGCAGCCTTGTTAAAGGCGATTTTTGATGGCGGAGTTTACAGTGATGATTTGGCTGTTGACCAAGCGTCTATCCCATCCAGCCTTTTAAGCCAGGTAAACAGTTTGGTCCAGGATGGTGATGCGCATCAAATAATTGCTTTGCGCAATTTAGCGGCTCTTCTACGCGGAGTATGATCAATAACCAAGAGTGCCTGATAATTTTTGACCCTGAGCATAATCCTTTGGGAGAGATTCTTTTTGACCAAGGCGCGTGCCGTCAAATTAATTTGAACCAGGCGGGCGAGGATTTAATCGGCAACCATATAACTGACTGGCAGACCAACGGCTTGGATGAAAGCGTGACAATGCAAGCACCGGATTTTGAACAAGTTTTTTTGTTATGGCTCCAAGACCACGGCTACCTTCACTTAACCATGCCTTTGGCTGCCATGATAGCTTGGAGTGAAATTCAGCAAATGGATATTGAGCAACAAAAAAAATACGAACTGGCAGTCCTGCTGCGCGATTTGCCGGTCCATAAGTTAACGCGAAGTTTTTAACTTTTTCTAAGTTTTTGGAAAGACAGCGTCAAAGTGAAGAGTCCAATACCAACCAGGACAATGACGGCGCCTGTCGGGAGGTTTAGGTAGACAGAAATAATAATACCGATCAGCACGGCCAGTTCGGCGATAACCACGCTCCAGACCATCAGACTGCGGAAAGAGGCTGCAAAAAGTTTGGCGGTTGAAACAGGCACGATAAGCAGGGCGCTGACCAAGACAATGCCCAGCATTTTTAGTCCCAACACAGCTGCCACGGCAACCGTGATGTACAAAAGGGTGTGGTAAACAGTCACAGCTACTCCGGAAAGGTAGGCGATTTCAGGATTAAGGATCATGAGCGCCAGCCGTTTGTATTTCAGGATAATGAAAATAATAATAATTACAGCCAATATGGTCATCAAGACCAGCTCTGACCATTGGATAGCCAAGATATTACCGAAAAGGAAACTCACCAGTTCCGGTTGGTAGCCGCGTTTGAAGGACAACAGGATGACGCCGGTGGCCATGCCGGCCGTAAAAATCAGGCCTACGATGGCATCAGAGGCAATCTTAGTCCTGCGTTCCAGCCAAGCCATGCCGGCCGCCAAGATGGCTGACAAGCCAAGAGCAGTTAGCAGGGGATTGGTATCAGTCAGAACTCCTACAGCCACGCCAGCCAATGACGCGTGGGCAATGCCGTCGCTGAAGAATGCCATGCGCCTCAGGACTACAAAGATGCCGAGCAAAGCCAAGAGCGCACCTAACAAAACTCCTGCCAACAAGGCTCTTTGCATGAAAGGCATGGCCAGCAGCTGCATCATCATAAATGTTTATGGCCGCGTAAGCCGATCTCGGGGCCATAGAGTTTTTCCATGACTTCCTTGGTCAAGACTTCGCGCGGCGGGCCGTTGCAAACCAGGTCGCGGTTCAAGCAAAGGATTTGGTCGGCAAAACCATAGACCATGTTGATTTCATGGCTGATCAGCAGGACGGTCACGCCATGCTCAGTGTTGAGGTGGCGTACGAGATCATAAAAAGCTTGGGCGCCTTCAATATCAATACCCGCAGAAGGTTCGTCTAATAACAACAGGTCAGGTGTTTTGATTAACGCTTGGGCAATCAGCACGCGCTGCAGCTGGCCGCCTGAAAGTTCGCCAATCAACTTATCGGCCAACGCATCCACCCGCACTTCGTGGCATATCTGGTTATTCTTGAGCGAGCGCCGGCCATAAGCAAAAGACAAGAATTCGTTGACTGTGATGGGCAGTGTCCGGTCAAAATCAAATTTTTGCGGTACATAACCAATTCGCGATAAAACGTCTTTGGCTTGTTTTTGAAAAATCTTGACAGTACCCTCGTGCGGGATCAGGGAAAGCAAGGCACGGAATAAAGTTGTCTTGCCGGAACCGTTTGGCCCGATGATGGCAGTAATGCTGCCTTTTTCAACATCAAAACTGAGGCGATTCAAGATCGTCTGACTTCCGTACTTTACGGTCAGGTTTTTGACGGAGATGGCTGACATGGCTCACTTTAACGCGTTGGCGATTGTATCGGCATTATACCTCATTAGGTCAATGTATCCCATATTATTAATCCCACCTTCGGGATCCAAGACAGCAATTTTCAAGTTAAGGTCTTGCACAAAAGGCTTGAGGCTCTGGTCGGAAAGCTGAGGCTCGGAAAAAATTGTTGAAACGGAATACTGTTTAACCTTATTTTGCAGGTCGGCAATCTGTTGGGGCGTTGGCTCTTTGCCTGGGCTAACCTCAAACGTCCCCACGACTTTCAGGCCATAAGCATCGGCAAAATAACCCCAGGCATTGTGGTGGGTGATTAACTCATGTTTGGAAAGGGCGGAGAGTTGGGCTTTGATATCTTTATCGAGTTGGTCGAGCTCAGCTAAATAGGATGATAAGTTTGCGGCATAAACATCCTTATGAATCGGATCAGCCTGGATTAAGGCGTCGGCAATATTTTGTAAAATGACTTTGGCATTCGTGACGGTCAACCAGTAATGCGGGTCAACTGTTTGGTCGGGCTGGTCAGCGTCGCGCTGGTCCAGGGGCAAATCCCTGAGTTGGATGTTGTGGTCAACTGTAATGGTTGAGGCATTGGGCACGCTGTCGACAATTGGTTTAAGCCAACTGTCTAACCCATGGCCGATGGCGAAAAAAAGTTTAACATTTTGGGCTGAATTGATTTGCTCGGGTGCTGGTTCAAAAGTATGCGGACTGGAGCCGGGCGGCAAGATGGTTGCCACGTTAACGTATTCTCCGCCAATTTGGCTCACCATGTCGGCCAGCGGGTTGATAGTAGCGGCTGCTTGCAGGCGCGTGTCAGACGGAGATCGTGTAACTTGTAACTTATAACTTGTGACATATATCAAGACGGCAACGATGACAACTATGCCGATTAAGATGCCTAGAGCCAAGGATTTTTTCATAGCTATGGCCATTGTAAGGGATTTTACCGGTTTAATAAAACCCCCTCTTAATTTAAGAGGGGGTTTGGACAGAGTCCCGATTATTTGACCTTAAAATCAACAGCCTTGATTTCGCCGGTCGAAAGCTTGACCGCGACCTGGTAATCGCCAGCTGGCCAACCCTTGGTAGGCTTGGTGAAGGTGAAGTTGCTGATGATGTCGCCATCTTGTTCAACGGTGTTGCTGGCCGGGCCGACTTTGTCACCCGTCTTGGTGAAAAGCAGGACGGCTTGCACTGTCATATCTTTTTTAGCGGCTTTGATGTAAGCCGAAACTTGGATTTCCGGCGTATCAGTCGCAAATTCAGCCACGTGGGTTTCGACATAGCCTTGGCTGCCAACCTTATCGCTCAAACGGATGTCAAAAATGCTGGAGGTGGCTTCTTCAGAAGGCTGGGTTGTGGATTCTATGGATTTCACTTCAGGCCCAGTCGGATTGAGCTGTATGGAGAGGATCTTCCATTCGTTGTTCTCCTTAACCAACTTGTATACAACAGGAGATACGCCGCCATCTTTTGATTTGAGCGTGCCCTCGAGCGTGCCTACGTCATTTTCCATCTTACGGGTGGAGAATAAGCTTGATTCGTTGTTCTTAAGCGAAGGATAAGAATCTACGAACTCCTTGAACTTGTCCAAAGAAGTGGAGTTTTGGAAATCCTTGGAAGTGTATGAATAAGCTTTGGCGTAATCGCCGGCGCGCAGAGCAACCAACTGTTGGTCTGCAACCTCGGCTATGCCCTTGGTCGCGAAGAGGGCTATGGCAATGATGGCGACAATCGCTACGACGAACACGCCGAGAGCAATAGCGCAACCGATCAGGACTTTTTTGCCTGTGGTCATAAAGAAAAAATAAAAATTAAGCAAAAATATTATAGCACTACGGCTGCTAGGTGAGAATATGCTATAATAACAGCAACTTTTTATTCTCTAATTTTCGCACCATGAAAAAAAGTACTTTAAGCTTGACCGTGGTTGCCATAGGTATCGCTGGCTTGGCAATCGGGCTTTATGCGGGCAGGTATTTACAGACAGGCTCTGCTAATAAGTCAGCCTGGACATCAAAAGTCGATTCCAGGGATGATTTGATCAAGGGTCAGGTCCAATCGGCTTATGCCATGTTGAATGAGCTCAACAATAAAGTGAAGAGCGGGGAGTTGAAGACGAGTTATGCCAAGAAGTTGGGTGCTGACTTGTTGCGCCAGATGACTTATGGTCAAGACGGTTACTTTTTTGCCGATACTTCAGCCGGCGTCAATGTCGTGCTCTATGGCGATAAGACCGTCGAAGGCAAGGATCGCCATGATGCGAATATCAACGGCGTCTATTACGTCCAAAAGATCGCTGAAGCTGCCAAGACAGGGGATGGATTCACTGAATATTACTATCCAAAGAAAGGTGAGACTAATCCATCGGCCAAGCGGGCTTTTAGCATGTTTTTCCAGCCATTCGATTGGGTGATAGGGACGGGATACTACAAGTAGACTTAGATTTTCAAGTAGACTTAGATTTTTAGGACAAACAGAAAACCGCTAAAGCTAATAGCGGTTTTCTGTTTGGTTCCGGGACAGGGATTCGAACCCCGATTCACGGCTTCAAAGGCCGCTGTCCTACCATTAGACGATCCCGGAATGCGCGCGCATTGTGCCACGGTTTATAGCCTTGGTCAAGCCAAAAGAGACGGTTAAAAAATATCCACATCAGACCCTTGACCTGCTCATCTTGGGTGGTATGTTTTAATTGCCGCTAGATCATTGTGCCTCCGGTTAAATCGCACATCGTAACTAAGCGGTTACCACCCCGTACCTTCACAAGCTGCTACATGCGCTGCGTTTTCCACTGATGAGTGCAACCCCTTTTTCCTTCCAACCCCCTCCCACCTCTTTTACACCCCTCCTCTCCCGTCCCGCCTTCCTTCTTCACCCCCAACTCATCATCTGAAAACGCTTTCCCATGTAATTCATTCTTGACCTTCGTCAAGAAACAAGTGCTCGACTTCAATCGAGATCCGTATCCCAATCCCAGAGAGTCCCAGCACTTTGCCCCTTCTTTTTCTCCTCCTTCCCTCACCCCCGCCTCTTCTCGTCTCCAGCGGGGCTTCTTTTTTATATGAAAATGATTGACAGTTATCCATATAAATGGTATTTTTCTTCTCTAATTCTTGACCCGCACATGCATATGTTGCTTGATGATGAAAAGGTAGTACAGACTACTGACGAGTCAACGCCGGTGGAGGCACCAACGCCAACGCCAGCGACCGAGGGAAGCGCCGTTAAAGAAGGTACTGACCAGGCCTAACCTTGGTGAATAGAATCCGCTTTGAGCGGGTTTTATTTTTTTAAAAAAGACCGCCCGTGTGTAGCGATCGAGCGGCTGTATCAGCGTATTTCGCGGATATTTTTTTCCCAGTGGTGGTGATAGACGATCCAAGAGAGGTCTTCCCACCAGGAAATAACGATGAGCTTGTTGCTTGCGATGAGCGGAGTCAGGTGGGGACGGCAATCGAACGGGATAGTGTCCATCGCGTAGATGCGATCCACCGGGCACTTGGGCAACGCGAACAGTTGGGGTGCTTCACCGCACATGACGCCGTGGGTTACTGCTGCCCAAACTTGTTTGGCGCCATATTCTTTCTTGAGCGAGGTGGCCGCATTGATATTAGTCCCGCCCGTGGCAATCTCGTCATCCAAACAGATGACAGTGGCATCGCGCAAGAGGTGCAGGTCTCCAAAGAGCTGCTTGATTTCTGAAGAACGGCTCGAGATACGGCGTTTGGCACCAAAGACAGTTGCCAGTTGGACCTGGAGCTTGTCTTGCACTTCCTCCATGGCGCCTTTTATTCGGTTGGCTGCCCCGTCGTCTGGCAAGGCCAAGCAAATCTTGTCGGTCTCCTTGCGCGCATCTTCGATGGTGCGAGTCAGAAGTCGCCGCACTAGCGAAACTTCGACCAACAGGCCGATGGGGGCAGCTGCCACGACTTGCGGGGAATGCAGGTCGGCCGAGATGATGCGGATGAGCTTGCCCTCGCTCCCTTCCATGATCAAATCCATGATAGGGCGCATCATAGCAAACTCCAGCGAGCCCTCATCCTTGTCCGAACGCGAGAGAGGGAAATAGCCGCAGACAATGCCGATCCGTTGAGCGTGTCGGCCCTTCAAGTACTTGAGCACGATATAGAGCTGCATGAGCATCTCATACGTGCCCGGGCCGCTCGCGATGACCACGCAGTCATGGCCCCCGATATGGTCCTTGCCCAGCCGCAAATACGGTTCGCCGCTGGCACGCTGGCCAAAAATCGGGAAGACAACATCCACCGGCGTAAACTTCTTGTCCGGGTCCGCCTCATGCATGCTCTCCACTTTTTGCTTGACTAGCTGGGCAATGCCTTCAAAACCCGGCATGGCCACCAGTGTCAGGGCGCCATTCCCACAATAAGGTGCTTCCATGTCTCAACCTCCTGCGGGCAATCTTAAACTGGCTTGGAAGGCCAGTCAAATCAATATTTTTTGTTCGGTGCCAAGACCACGTAAGTAACGCCATTAGCCTCGTAGGGATCGCTGCTCGTCCGAAATCTGACCACGAACTTTTTTGCCTTATTTAAATAGTCAGCGACCAGGCCTTGGAGTACCCCACTCCCTCGGCCATGGATGACTTTGACGACCTTGACGTCGCGTCTAGGCACGCCTACGAACTCCTTATTCAAAAAATTGCCGAGTGCATCAATGGCTATTCTAGTATTCAGTTCGTGCAAATCTATCTCCGGAGTCTTATTATCAAGTTCGGCCGCTAAGAGCGCGATTTCAATCGGATCTGAAGGTTTTTCCGGCAAGGGCATTTCGATTTTGGCGACATTTCTCCATTTCATACGTTTGGAAGCATAACAGAAGCTGGCAGGTTGCTCAATGTCGGCAGTTATCATAAGATTCTAGCCATATGGGCAAACAAAGATTGCTCTTTCTGCTTTTTATCCTGGCTCTGGTTGGCGCTTTTGGCGTTTGGAATGTTGAGAGATCGAGACCATTTAATTGGACAGACGCGGGCAAGGTAGTAAACCAAGTCAAAACAGAAATTGAGAATCGAGTTCCGACATCTACTGCCGCAGCAACTTCGACACAAGCCACAAAAATTCAAACCAATGCCGCAGTTGTCCGTGTGGTTGATGGCGATACAATTGACGTAAAATTAGATGCAGAACCAAATAAGGAATACAAAGTCCGGCTTTTGGGCGTTAACACTCCGGAGACGGTTGATCCGCGCCGGCCTGTGCAATGTTTTGGCAAAGAAGCTTCTGACTTCACGAAACACACCTTAAATGGTAAACGTATCAAGCTTGAGGCAGACCCGCAGGCTGACGAACGGGACAAATATGACCGTTTGTTGCGCAATATCTTCTTGGAAGACGGGACTGATTTTAACGCCTTACTCGTCAAAGATGGCTATGCGCAGGCCTATGTCTCATTCCCGCAAAATCCGGCCCGCAAAGTCGAATTAAGAAAACTTGAAAGCGAAGCTAAAGCAGCCGGGGCTGGCATGTGGGCACCTGGGGCATGTCAGTAACGAGTAAAAAGTAACTAGTAGAAAGTAAAAAAGTGACGGCTATGCATGTAAATAGATTTGAAGATCTGATAGTCTGGCAAAAGTCGAAAGATTTAGTTCTATTAATGTATAGAATATTTCGAGAGAATCGAGATTTTGCATTCCGTGACCAGATGCTACGAGCCGTATTATCTATCATGAATAATATCGCTGAAGGTTTTGAAAGGAGAAGCAGTAGAGAGCTTGTTGCTTTCCTGTATATATCCAAGGGTTCTTGCGGTGAAGTTAGGTCTATGTTGTATATTGCTTCGGAGTTAGGGTATATTTCTAACCAGCAGTTGGACGATTTATTGGATAGGACGCATCAAATATCTAAAATGCTTTATGGTTTAATTTGTAAATTATGACCTCGTTACTATTTACTCGTTACTCGTTACATGAAAGAGTCGCTTGGGCAAGACGGATCATGTTTTGGTTTGCATTAGTCGGGCTGTTTGCCGCGTCCTACCTTTTATATACCTATGTCACTGGCGTTGACCTCAAATGCGGTCCTCTGAGCGGCTGCGAAGTCGTGCGCAATTCCAAATGGGCCAATTGGTTTGGCATCCCAACGCCGGCTTTTGGCGTGGCCTTTTATTTGGCAGTGATCGTCCTCTCAATCTACCGCGCTTATGCGCCGCACAAAAATGCCAAACTCGCGCGCATCTTGATTTTGCTCATGGCTTGGGTCGGTTTTTTAGAGTCAGTCTTCCTGACCCTGATCCAACGTTACGCGCTAAACACTTTTTGTTTTTGGTGCTTGGTTTCAGCCGCCTCCGCTACAGGGCTTTTCATTTTTATCTGGTTGGACAAAAAGGTTGAGTTTGGCATTGAGACTGCAGCCAAAGAACTGAAAATAGTTTTTACGGCTTTATTTATAGGTTTAGTGGCTGGCGGAGCTGGATTTTATTTTCTGCTACAGCCAACAGCGCCCAGAACATCCAACTTGGCTTTGACCCAAGGCACTCCGGATAAGCTTTATATACCTAATGGCACGACTTCAACCCCTCAGGTTGACGAACCTGTTGCTGAAGGCTACCCGATTGTGGCTGACACGACTCCTATTGAAGGCCCCATGACCTCCAAAGTCACCTTGGTTGAGTTTTATGATTTCCAGTGTCCGGCCTGCGGCATTTATCACAAGCTGGTCATCAAACCTTTGCGTGATAAGTATCAAGGCAGGATCAAGTTTGCACCGCGTAATTTCCCGTTGGTTGAAGTCCACCCTTATGCCATGGGCGCGGCCATTGCCGGCGTTTGCAGCCAGCGCCAAGGCAAGTTCTTCGAGTATTACGATACATTGTTTGCCAACCAAAAAGCTCTGACGCGCCCTGACTTGGAAAAATACGCCCAGTCACTTGGTTTGGACATGGAAAAGTTCAAGTCATGCTTGGACGACAAGTCAGCTCAAGACCAAGTTTTGAACGATTATAATGCCGGCCGATCATTTGGTATTTCAT
>JAQULH010000004.1:0-34994 GCA_029004215.1 Patescibacteria group bacterium
TATGGCTAAAAAGATCAAGACACTTATCAAACTGCAAATCCAAGGCGGCAAGGCTAACCCGGCCCCTCCGGTCGGTACAGCTCTTGGCCCCCAAGGTTTGAACATCGCTGAATTTTGCAAGAAGTTCAATGATGCCACCAAGGATCGAATGGGCGAAGTCGTGCCGTGCGTCATCACAGTCTACGAAGACCGCACCTACGAGTTCATCCTCAAGACTCCTCCGGTACCAGAACTTTTGAAGAAAGCCGCCAACATCCAAAAAGGTTCACCCAAGCCATTGACCGACAAGGTCGGCAAGGTGACCAAGAAGCAGGTCCGCGAAATCGCTGAAAAGAAAATGCCCGACCTGAACTGCACCACAGTTGAAGCTGCCATGAGCCAAGTGGAAGGCACTGCCCGAAACATGGGACTCGAAGTCATTGGCTAAAAACAAGCAAACCCCGACGCAAGTCGGGGTTTCTGTTATAATAGCCTCATATGTCACTTAACAAATCATCACTCATCAAGACCATATATTTTTATTTGGTTTCTTTGATCGCTTTACTCATGGTCGTGTTTTCAACCGCTGACCTGATCAACCTCGGCCTCAAGACCTGGGTCTTCCCCAAGACTAACCAAAATTATTATGGCATGCCCTGCCCTTCACAGATCTATCCAATACCAGTTGAAAAAGGGGTAACCCAAGCAACGGCCACTGTTGATTATGTTAAGCAGTGCGAGGTAGACCGCAAGAACCAGGAAGACATGGCTATCATCCAAAACCAACGTGATGCCATCCGTGATATCTCGATGATCGTGGTCGGCATTCCCCTTTTTCTGTACCACTGGATAACCATCCGGAAAGACAAAGAGACCGAGAAAGCTTAAAGCTAATTTACAAAAAAGGCAGCTTACACTTGACAGGTAAGCTGTTTTTGTATATCCTCCATCACCGTCCCTTTCCTAGGAGGCACCATGCACACGCTCGCTGTCATCAAGCCCAGCATCCTCGTCTTCACGCATGATGACGACTACTTCCGCTGGCTGCAGGACCAAAGCCAAAACCAAGAAAGTCGGTTGCCCAGGCTAATACTGCAGGCCAACACGCCGGCTGCCGGCCTGCTCATGCTCCACACTGATCCGCACATACTGATTGTGGCTGTTGACCAGTGCGAAGACGTGGAGCGCCCGGATTACACCAAGCTCAGCCTGATCCGCTGCATCCACTCCGTGACCCGTAGGCGAAGGCCTGTCATCACGGTCGGGCCTTTCGAGCCGCACTCCTTCATGCTGGGCGGCGCCACTCGCGAATCAACCAGGAGGCTCCTGCCAAGCGTCTTGGCAGAGCTTTACTCCTTGCAATACGCTGTCTGGTCGGCCAGCTTCAACTCCTCTTCATTGGTCGTCCAAAAGACACCGAAAATGCCAAAAAGAGGCAGGCGACGCAAGACCGCCCTGATCTGATAAGACCCGACTCGAGACTCTCGACGGGTTATTTTTTATATCCAAAGCAAGAACCTTGACGCTTTTGCAAATCCGGCCTAACATACGGCCATTATTCACGTGGGAGGTTTGGCTAACGCCGGACCGACCTATCCCCCTTCGCTAAAGCTACGGGGGACTTACCACGGGAATGGGCTAAATAAGCCTATTCTCAGCCAAAACTATGGCGCAAAGCAAGCGCTACTTGGAGGCCAAGAAACTGGTCGACAAGTCTAAGAAATACACCCCGGCCGAGGCTATTGAATTAGCCAAGAAGACGGCTACAACCAAGTTCGTGGGCAGCCTGGAAGTCCATGTCCGTTTGGGTATTGATCCTAAAAAGACTGACCAGACAGTACGTGCCACTTTGGTTTTGCCTAACAGCACCGGCAAGACCAAGAAGGTCGTGGCTTTTGTGAGCGCTGATAAGGAAAAGGACGCTAAAGACGCTGGCGCTGATATGGTCGGCGGCGAGGAATTAATTAATGAGATATTGTCGAGCGGCAAAATTGACTTTGAAGTCGCTGTAGCCACTCCTGACATGATGCCTAAACTGGCCAAGCTGGCTAAGATCCTCGGTCCCAAAGGCATGATGCCTAACCCCAAGACTGAAACCGTCGGCCCTAACGTCAAAAAAATGGTTGAGGAATTGAAGAAAGGCAAAATCGCTTTCAAGAATGACGTGGCAGGCATCATCCACCAGGCCATTGGCAAAACATCCCTCGAAGCCAGCCAGCTCTTGGAAAACTTCAACGCCTTGATGGAAGCCATCAAAAAGCAGAAACCGGCTTCAGCCAAAGGCACGTTCTTCAAGAACATTACGGTCACCACCACTATGGGTCCGGGCGTGTCAGTTGATCCATCCTATTTCGCCTAAAGTATTTCGCGGAGACGTAGCCTTGCTACGTCTCTTTGTTTAAAAAACGGAATATTGACATATTCACCTTAATTCTGTTTGACGATGTGCTAAACTAAAAATCTATGCGCAGACAATTTGAAAACCCCCAAGACGATAACAAGGGCGACGAACTCCCTCCTCCGGATGAAGAGGAGGAAGACCGGCTCACTCCAGAACAAATGGAGCAAGCTCAAGCTTATTCGTTCGACAGTAAAACTTTCTACCTGACTGCCACTGGGCACATGTTTAACGAGCAAGGCAAAGCAGTGACATCCAGCCGGAGGCGACAAATTTTAACAGAAGGCCAACTCATGAAAAAGGCTGCTTAATATGCCAAAACTTATCATTGGATTTGTCGGTCAGGCCGGGTCTGGCAAAGGTACGGCTGCCAACCTATTGCACGAAAAATACGGGGCAATTGTTTTTACTTTTAGCAGCATACTGACAGATATCTTGAACCGATTATTTTTGCCTTCTTCCCGCGACAACCTGGTCAACATGTCCATTACACTGCGTCAGGGATTTGGACAGAACATCCTGGCCAAGGCCATGAGCCGGCAAATCGAAAACTCCACGGCTGAGATAGTGGTGGTTGATGGCATCCGGAGGCTTGAGGATATTGAGGATCTAAAACTTAACCCGGCCTTTCATTTTATCGAGATCGTAGTTGACCCCAAGACAAGGTTTGAACGGCTCAAGAAGCGCAACCAAAAACCAGGTGAAGCAGAAATGACTTGGGAAGGTTTCTTGGCTGTCGGTCAAATGGAGACCGAACTCACCATAGCCAAAGTGGCTGAGCAAGCTCAAATCAAAATCAACAATGATGGCAACATAAAGGCATTAGAAGAAAAGCTGGATGAATTAGTGGCAAAGTTCAAATAGCTTCGCGGATTCCTCACCTACGCTAATTAGCTTCGCAGATTCCTCGCCTACGCTCGGAATGACTTATGCAAGTTCGCATTACGAAACTTAAAGATGACATTGCTTTGCCGGCTTACCAGACGCCCGGAGCGGCTGGTTTTGATTTAGCTTCAGCCGAAGACGTTGTCATCTTGCCTGGCCAATCTTTTTTAGTCCCAACAGGCCTGGTCATCGCAACTCCACCCGGCCATGTCTTGATACTGACCGCACGTTCCAGCTTGTTCAAAAAGAAAGGCTTGATGCTGGCCAATGGCGTAGGCACGATCGATAGTGATTATTGTGGGCCTAACGACCAACTTTATCTATCTTGTTATAACCCGGGCCAATCCCCTGTTTCCATAGCCAAAGGCGAACGCCTGGCCCAAGGCATTTTCTTGCCTTTTGTGCGGGCTGAATTCCAAGAAGGCACAGCTGACGCGCCTGACCGCGGCGGATTTGGTTCAACCGGCTGAATCTAACCACCGGTCGTAAGTTTGTATTTGAATCTGGCGAAATTGCCAGTTACAGTAATCGCTTTTAGCGTATATAAATCATCTGTCGTACGGGCAATGCCTTTTTGCGCACCGCGGGCTGCGATATAACCCGCCTCTTTAGCCATAGTCGCCAAGCTGGAGTTATAACTGCACAGACAACATAAAGCAACCAATTTTGCGCCTTTGGGCTGGCTTTGATTTCCGGCGTTAACTCATCCATAATTGCGGCCATTCTACCTTCCCCAACCCCTTTGATCAAATCTATTGCCTGCCCATTACCCATGTGCCAAGGTATAGCCGATTTTAGAGCCTATGCCTACCAATGACGTGCCCAAAAAGGCCAAACTCATCCAGCCAGCTGACTCGGCTACGCGCCGCATCTACTGGCTTAACCACATCCGCACCAAGCGCGAGGATGGTGAGGCGGTAGAACTCCGTCCCACGCCCGAACAGCTGGCCGTGGCTGTTGCCAAGTGCTCCAGGAGCTCAACGCCTTTTGACCAGAACGTGGATGACGTGAGTTTGGAGAAAGCTGCCGAATTCCACGAGAAATGGGTGGTGGGTTATGGCCACGCGTCAGTGGCCGAGCATGCCGTGGCTTCAGTGGCTTTCCAGAATATCCCGCAAACTGTCATCAAAATTCTTGAAGATACACGCTTGGCCTCTTTTACTGAAGTTTCATCGCGTTATCAGGTCTTTACGCGCCAGCGAGTTGGCTTTCCCAAGAGCCTGGCTCAAAGCGAACTGGGCGGCAGAGTCAACGAGCTCTTTGATGCCCTATATAGCCTTTACGAGGAGTGTTACGCTTTACTTGATCCAATTTTCCGCGAGCGTCAACCGCAAGGTGACATGCCTGACGCGGCTTACAAGGCGACCATCAAGGCCATGGTCTGCGACCGTGTCAGATATTTGTTACCGGCCGCAGCCTTAGCCTCATTGGGCATGACTGCCAATGCTCGCGTCTGGGAACATACGATCGTCAAATTACTTTCGTCAGCTGATCCATTGGCACGACAAATAGGTGACGAGATTAAAAGCGTGTTACGCGGCTTTGCCAGCCTGGATCGTGACCAGGCTTTGCGCTACTTCCCTCTGCCGACGTTGCTCAAATACGCTGATCCCAACGAATATCTGGCAAATTTTGCACCAAAACTTTCTGCCTTGTCCCAAGAAATCACAAAAAGTCATGGCCTGACACCGGAAAAAGGCGGAGAGCCCATGGGCGGCGCTACAGCTGACCACCCGGTTGTCTGCACTTTTGACGATCATTTGGCTGAGCAGCGAATCGCAGCTTCGTTGCTTTCCCGCTACTCCTTGATCCCAATGGAAAGGGCCTTGGAAATCGTCGGCAAAGATCCTCAACTTCAAGCCAGGCTCATCAAGGCTGCTTTGGAAGACCGCGGCCCGCACGATGCGCCGCCACGCGAATTTGAACATGCTTGGTTCCAACACGAAATTGTCATGGACTACGGCGCTTGGCGCGATATCCAACGCCATCGCATTTGCACGCAGACTAACCAGCCGCTGGGTACTGACTTGGGCTATGACATGCCTGATGAAATCGGCGAGATTGGCAAGGCTAAAGAGTATGGCGAGGTTATGGACATGGCCCGCGCCCTTAACCGAGAGATTCTGGCAGCCGGGATGGTGGCTGAAGCTCAATACGTCGTGCCCATGGCTTATCGCCGGCGCTTGTTGGTAGGCTGGAACATGCGCGAGCTTTTCCATTTCATTGAACTTCGTTCCGGCAAAAAAGGCCATCCCTCTTACCGCCGCATCGCACAAGAGATATGGAAGACAGTTAATGAATCGCATCCGACTATCGCTGAGTTTATCCGCGTTGACTTGAGCACTGACAGCCTCTCAACGCTTGGCGCCAAACCAAAGGGGTTTTAAAGATAGTTAGACGTCACGCGGGGCACATAGTACGATATGGCCGATATGATAAAACGCGAGAAGAACGATGGCTTACACGCCATTATCGAGGGCATTGACGGTTCGGGTAAATCAACTGTTTTAAATGCCTGTCGCGCCTGGGCCGAAGACCGCGGCGTGACTTTTTTTAATGTGATTGAGTTCTCCGAACGTGAGGGCCGCTTGCCCAATGTGGAAGAGGTTGGCAAGGCAACAGGGCTCATCACGGCCGAGCCAACTTTTTGTTGGGTGGGTAAAGCCATCCGCGAAGAAATTATTGCCAAACATGAAAACAGTGACACGCGAAATGTGACACGCGAAACGTCAGACGGGTCACATGTCACGAGTCACGAGTCACGTTATACCGGATGGGAAACAGCCCAGGCTTTTGCTTTGGATAGATTGGTTCAGTTCCGACGGTTGGTCATCCCCTTTTTACAAAACCACCCTGAACGCATCATCTTTCAGGATCGCGGGCTTGGTTCATCCTTGGCCTATCAACCATTGCAAGACACGAGCCTGACAACAGGGCAGCTGGTTGAGCTGCCTGGCAATGCACAGACCCTGGCTTTCTCTCCAAGCTTATTAATATTGATCCGGGCAGAAGCCACGGCCACCATGGCGCGCCTGGCCCAAAGGACTGAAAAGCAGGATAAAGATATCTTCGAAGAACCCAGTTTCCAACAAAGGCTGGCCCAGCGATATTTATCGGACGATGTTTTAGGCCATTTTAGGCAAGCGGGCACTAAAATCGCGGAAGTTGACGGCAACCAGGGCATAGACCAAGTGGCCTCGGCTGTCAAAAGCTTGCTCTCGCAAAACCTACCCGATTTTGGTAGGATTAAGGCATAAAAATATGCTTGACCAAACCCAAGCGAAATTAAGTTTTCGCACAACCCTTTCCCTTTTACTGGCTGCTGTTTTCTGGCCGGTTGTTGCCATTTTCATTGCCAGTTTGTTGGCCATGCTTAACGTCAAAAACTTAAGCCTGATTCTTATCCTAATGATTGTGATCTGGCTGGCGCTTTTTGTCTGGTTGTTTATCCAATGCTGGAAGTTAGCGCCCGAAGCAGGCACTACCCCTTGGGCCACCTTATGGATCTTCCTGCCCTTCTTTGGAATCTTCATAGTGTCCATGCTCATCCTTGAGCCCATTAAGTATTTGGCTGACAACAAACCAGCAGATAAACAGCTGCCCACGACCTGGAAGCTGATTAAAGAAACCTGGAAATTCTATACTGAAAATTTCAAAGCCAGCGTTAAAATTTCCTTGCTTTTCCTTTATACCTATATCGTAGTTGGCGCGATCATGGCTGTTGTCGCCTACTTCAAGCCGCTCTGGGTAAACACCTTTCCCCTCATCCTCATCATTCCCCTGGGCATCATGTCAGCCTGGATTACCCTTAAGCTCCTCCACCAAACTGCCGCCCAGGAATCCGGCCAGGTGCTTGAGCCATTAAAGAACAGTGGTCGTAAGCTCCTATCTTTCATTTGGATTTTTATAGAAATGATGGTCTTTAGTGCCGGTCCCCTGATTTTGGTAAACGCTATTTTCTCATTGACCTTTGTCATGATAGTCGGTTGGAGCGCCTTCTTTAAGGACGCAACAGAAATTGTCAGAACACTTTCCTTGGGGGCCTCGGCTGTCACCATGCTCCTGGCTATTTTTGTCTGGGGTGTTCTGATCATCGCTTCTGTTGCCTGGCTGATTTACAAATCAGCTGTCTGGAATAGCTTTACCATGCCAGTCTTCATCTTGCAGGACAAAAAGAGCTTGGCAGCCCTCAAAGAATCCGACCGCCTGGCCAAGAGCCGTTGGTGGGGCTTGTATTGGAAAAATTTCATGTCAGGCATGGTCTTTGGCGGTTACAGCATGCTAATTAGCCTGGGCATGAGCGTGGCGGCCTTGATCCTAACAACCATCTTCCAAGCGCTGAACATGGGATATATTTTTACCGAGTTTATGGGCCAGGCTTTGAACGGAGTCGTGCAGATGATTATCATGCCGCTGCTTATTGTCTTTACTGTCAAGCTTTACCGCGTCTTCCTTAAAACAGCCGGCTAAGACTGGAGTTGATGTTGCTTATGAAACTTATACCGATTATCGGATTGGAAATCCATGTCCAATTAAATACTGCCAGCAAGATGTTTTGCCCTTGTCCGAATGTGGATGACGGGGCATTGCCCAATACTGCCATTTGCCCGATTTGCACTGGCCAGCCGGGCGCTTTGCCGGCCCTCAACGCCACTGCCCTGGAAAAGGGCATCTTGGCCGGATTAGCTTTAAGCTGCCGCATCCCGAGCCAAAGCGCTTTTGACCGCAAAAATTATTTTTATCCTGACTTGCCCAAAGGTTACCAAATTTCTCAATTCGCATTGCCAATTGCTTTGGGCGGATCAATGGAACTGGAGATACCGGAACAGGTACTCCCCGGGCGGGAAAACATCAAGATCGGCATCACCCGTGTCCATTTGGAAGAAGATGCTGCCAAGAATTTCCACGCGCCACAGGGTTTGAACGGCCGGCCGGCAACCTTGGTTGACTATAACCGCGCTGGCACGCCGCTGATTGAGATCGTGACCGAACCTGACCTCCGCTCCCCTTTTGAAGCCAAATGCTTTTTACAGGAACTCCGCGCCATCATGCGCGCCATTAAAGTCTCCAATGCTGACATGGAAAAAGGCCAGATGCGCTGTGACGTGAATATCTCGTTGCTCGAAGTGGATGGCCAAGGCTTCCCTCTCAAAGAAAAGTTGAATGCCAGGACTGAAATCAAGAACCTAAACTCATTCCGGGCAGTTGAACGCGCCATTGCCTACGAGGTCCAGCGGCAAACGGCCATGTACGAGGCTGGTACGCCGCCCGTCGAATCAACCCGCGGCTGGGATGACAACCAGGGCAAGACTTTGGAGCAAAGGACAAAAGAGACTTCAGCTGATTACCGTTATTTCCCGGAACCGGATTTGCCTCCCCAAGACTTATCAGAAGCCAGGGAGCGTTTAGTTTCGGAACTTCCGGAACTGCCAGCCGATGCTCGTCGCCGTTTGGAAACAGAATGGGGCTTCCCAACAGCCGCTGCCGCCTTCTTTACCCTGGATGAGGCCTGGCAGAATTATGCCGAGGAGGTCATGGGAGAGCTTGGCGCCTGGCTGGAAAGTACTGACCCTAAGTTAAAAAGCGGAGGCGATATTTTGATGACCCGCAAAGCTGAATTGGCCAAGCTGGCCAGCGGTTGGCTGACTTCCAAGTTGGCAGGTTTGCTGGTTGAGAGAGGGCTGACTATCAGCCAAGCCAATATCACTCCGGAAAACTTTGCCGAATTCCTGACTTTAATCGACTCCAAGGTAATCAACAGCACGAACGGACAAAAACTTATCCAACTCATGATGGACTCGGGTGGCGATCCGTCTGATTTGATGGAAACTCACAATCTCGGGCAAAACCTCAAAGGCAACGAGTTGTCAGATGTCGTTAAACGCAACTTGGAAGCTAACCCGGAAAAAGTGGCTGATATCAAAGCCGGTAAAATGCAAATTATCAAATGGTTTGTGGGCGTTGTCATGCGCGAAACCGAAGGCCGCGCCAACCCCATCCAAGCCGAAGAAGAAATCCGCAAGCAACTTGAAGTCTAATTATTTGGCCAGCCATTGGTTGACTAGCCCCACTGCCTCATCCTCATCCTTGGCCCATTGGATACGCGCATCGCGCTTAAACCACGTCTCTTGGCGTTTGGCATAATGGTAAGTGGCTAGTTTGATCAGCTGGACAGCTTCATCCAGCATAATCTCGCCACGCAAATACCTGGCAATTTCCCTGTACCCAATGGAAGTCATGGCCGGGGCATTCCAAGGCACGCCTTTGTCATGCTGGGCGCGTACCTCGTCCGGCCAGCCATCTTCCATCATGCGCCTGATGGCACCGTCTATGCGCCGCCTTATTTCCTCACGCGGCCTTTTGATACCAACCTGGAAAGCATCAATCACCGGTGGATGTTTTTTGCGTTGCTTGGCAATCGGTTGGCCGGTAAACGTACAAATCTCAATCGCCCTGATTACCCGCCGTGGATTTTTTAAATCAACAACCGTGGCAGCCGTTGGATCCAACCTCAACAAATGTTCAACTAACTTATTGAGGGGTTGCTTTTCAAAAGAAGCCCGCAAACTGGCGTTGGGCGGGACTCGAGGGATATCGAAATTATCGACCAAGGCCGAAGTATAAAGCCCGGTCCCGCCGACTATGATTGGCAGGTGGCCGCGCTGCACAATACCTTTAATGGCTTTAAGCGCCCTTTCCCGCCATTCTGCCACCGTCATCAATTGGTTCGGCTGTAAAAAATCCATCAAATAATTAGGAATCTCAGGAAAAGCGGCCTCGATGTCAACATGGGCATCTTCAGCTTTTTCCATGACTTCAGCGTGTTGCACTCTGACAAGATAAGCGCTATGGGTTGCGTATTTACCTTTCCTGCCCGGAGGCTTGCCAGTGCCAATGCTAAATCCTTTATACATTTGTCGGGCGTCTGCGTTGACTATCTCTCCGTTGTGTTCCCTGGCAATACGCAAACTCAAAGCCGTCTTGCCCGATGATGTAGGCCCAACAATCACAACCGCGCGCGGCAGCGGCTTTTTAACCTTTGGTTTGGCCGTTTCGCGTGATTGAGTTTCAGACATAAGCTTTAATTTATTTTGGTGTGGCCACAGCCGCCAGGCAGCTGTTTTTGAAATCAATGTCTTTGATTGAATTGCAGTCTAAAGCCACGTTCAAAATTTCTGCATAGGCATTTAAGCAATCCACTCTTTTGGCCATCCCAACATCATTGCAAAGGTTTAAGTCTTTGGCTGCCATGGCCTTGTCCAAATAACAGGCAAAAGGATATTGGGCCGTTTCGCACGAAGCTGAGCCGGCCTTGCCAGCTTTTTCTTTTAAGCCAGACTTAGCCCTATAACCGTAGTTCCAATAAAATAGAGTTGCCCCAACGGCAATGACGACTATAGCTAAGCCTAAAAACCAATAATACTTCTTCGGCATATGGCTATTATAGCACAATTTGGCCTTCCAGCTGCCAAGTCATGGCTTTTTCAATGCTGGCTGGCATGATCTTGCCAACCATCCAATCCTTGGCCCCTGTGGCACGCACGCTCTTTAATTCTTGCGAAGTCCCATAGGCAATATCCCCATCAACTTTTTCAATAAAGACCTGTAAAACTTTTCCGCAAAAATCCTGGTTCTTGCGCAAGGCATTTTGCTCCATCAAGTCTTGCAAGACCTGCCAACGGCGTTTCTTTTCTTCATCGGGAACATCATCCTTAAATAAGCGATAGCCCAAAGTTCCTGTCCTTGGGCTGTATTGGGCCGTGTATGAAATATCAAAATCAGATTCCTTGTAAAGGCTGATCGTGTCTTCGAAATCTTTTTCTGTTTCACCGCAAAACCCGACAATGATGTCAGTGCCCAAGGCTATGCCCGGGCGCGTTGCTTTGACTTTATTGATAACCTCCAAATAATCCTCACGTGTGTATTTACGGTTCATACGGCGCAGGACTTCATTAGATCCAGCCTGTACGGGCAGATGTAAATAGTTAACCTGCTTGGGCAAAGTCAAAGCATGAATAATCTCATCTTCCATGGACATTGGATGGGCAGCTGTCCAATGCAAGCGTTTAACGCCTTCAATTTGGTTTATTTCCCAAAGCAAGGCTGCAAAATGGTTCTTGTATGGATTATGGGCAGTAAAAGTACCCGGATCAGGAGCTTTATAGTCATTCACGGCTTGCCCCAAAAGCGTGATGTCGATCCTGCCTTTGGAAACTAAATCATTGATCTCATCTAAAACATCGGCCACTGGCCGGTTGCGTTCCAAACCGCGGGCATAAGGCACAACACAATAAGTGCAAAAATGGTTGCAGCCTGTCTGGATTGTGACATAAGCCTGGTAAGCCTTTTGGCGCAAAGGGTTGATCTTTAAGTAGTCCTCTGCCACATCGCCGCTGATGATCCATTCCGGGCGCAGCTCAGCTATCCAACGCGGCAAGTTGACCATGTCGGGTGTTGCGAAAAATAAGTCGGCCATGCCCAAACGCCGGCGCAGCTCACCTGTCTTATCCCGCCCGGCCATGCAACCAGTCACGGTAATCAAAACATCCTCTCCCTTTTTCTTGCGCTCCATCAGTTCCTCCATCCGGCCGTAAATTCTTTCTTCCGCATGGGCCCGGACTGAACAAGTGTTGAATATAATTAAATTCGCTTCTTTCTCCACCAATGATTCATCCAAACCGATGGACTTTAACAGCCCGGACAGCCTTTCCGAGTCATTGGTGTTCATCTGGCAGCCGTAAGTTTGGATGAAATAAGATGGACGTTTCATGCGCGCGAGAGTAACATAATAAGCAATAAACGTCCAACGTCACCTCCGTCATTCCGAGCGTAGGCGAGGAATCTGCGAAGCTAGTGAACTATGCCCGACGCACAGCAACTAACAGAAGAACAGCAAAAAGCTATCCAAGAAATCTTGCGCCAATACCGCGAAGAGGCTGATTCGATTATCGCTGCCCACGGTGACCGGGTAAAAGAAATTTTAAATGACTTAGACAAGAAAAAAGCCGAAGAGTTGCAAAAGATGATTCAAGGTTAGATTTCCCTTTCTTCAATCTCCAACAGACGGTTATATTTCTCAACTCTTTCTGACCTTGAGAGCGAGCCTGTTTTGATATATTCAGACCCGCAGGCCACGGCCAAGTCAGCGATAAAGGTGTCGGATGTTTCTCCTGAGCGATGCGAAATACTGGTTGCAAAACCATGCTTATGGGCCATGATAATTGTCTCAGCCGTTTCTGTCAGTGACCCAACTTGGTTCAATTTGATAAGAATAGCATTGGCCGCTTTTTCTTTTATGCCTTTGGCCAGACGGGCGGAGTTGGTCACAAATAAATCATCACCTACGATGCGGCAATGGCGTCCTAAACGGGGCATTGAGCCTGACCAGGCGGCCCAATCATCTTCGGCAAAAGGATCTTCCAGGCTGACAATGGGATATTTCTTTTCCCAGGCCAAGTAACGCTCCAAAAGTTTATCCGCCGTAAAGCGACGGCCGCCTTCAGCCTTGAAGACATACTCTGCTGATTTCTCGTCGTAAAATTCAGATGATGCTATGTCAGCCGCAATTCCCACCTCGCGTCCGGCATGATAACCCGCCTTCTTGATGGCAAGCTTGAGCAAATCAAAGGCAGCTTCCACGTTCTTGAGTTTGGGCGCAAAACCGCCTTCATCGCCAACGGTTGTGACAAAACCCTGTTCTGACAAAAGTGACTTTAAAGCGTGAAAAACTTCGGCCCCCGCCCTAACGCGCTCAGCCATCTTCTTTTGCAAAGGTACAATCATGCACTCTTGGATGTCTAACGACCAATTGGCATGCGCACCGCCGTTCAATACGTTCATGGTGGCAATGGGCATCTTGGCTGCATGCGGAAAGCGATAAATGCGGCGTAGAGTTTTCCAAAGCGGTTGCTCGATAGCCTGGGCGTGGGCTTGGGCACATGCCAAAGAAACTGACAGGATGGCGTTGGCACCGAGCTTCTTCTTGTTGGTCGTGCCATCCAGCTCAAGCATCACATGGTCAATGTCCTGCTGGCGGCGGACATCCACTCCTTTCAAGACTTTCGCAATTTTTTGGTTGACGTTATTGACTGCTTTTTGCACGCCCTTGCCGCCATAGCGCTTGCCGTTGTCGCGCAGCTCCAGCGCCTCGTGTGAACCGGTTGATGCGCCAGATGGTACTTTAGATTCGGCGCTCGTGCCGCCTTTCAGCGTCACCCGGCAAGCCACAGTTGGGTTGCCGCGAGAATCCAAAATCTCCCTGGCGTGGATGGATTGAATATCAAATTTGGACATATACATTATGATTTTTTTCCGCCAAAGGCGGATCCGCCTCTGGCGGAAATTGAACCTTTTTTGTGAACAATGTTCCTAATCTTTTGAATAATTTTTGTAGACTTTGTCTCGCGCATTGGTTCTTTATATAGTGCTTCGATGCCGGGCAACTTACCCTTCTTCTCAATGAACTCGAGCAACGCTCCTCCGCCCATTGAGATATGGTCAAACCATTCGCTCATGCCGGTTTGGATGGCGACCGGCACCGTGTCCCCTCCTCCGACCAAACCATAGGCTTTGCCCTTGCTGCGTGAGGCAATCGCCCGTCCAACGACTAACGAGCCGTGGCTAAAGGCAGGGATCTTGGCCACACCCACTGGACCATTCCAAAGTATTGTCTGGGCTTTTTTCAAAAGGGCTGCCCATTCACGCATGGTCGTTGTACCGATATCGCCTATCACTTCGTTGGCCTTAACCGATTTGACTGACACGACGTGCGGCCTGGCATGGGCATCAATTTTTTTGGCGACCAAAACATCTGTTGGCAAAATTATTTTTGAATTCTTGATAATGGCTTTGGCATATTTAACGCCTTCTTTTTCTGTCAGTGATTTACCGATCTTCCAATGCTTGGCAACGAAAAAAGGATGGGCCATGGCGCCGCCGATCATTATCTTGTCAGCTACTTTAAGCAACGATTTGATGACTGGCATCTTGGTCGAAAGCTTAGCCCCACCAATCACTGCCATGAACGGCTTCTTTGGCCTGTCTATCAAATGATTGGCGGCTTCAATTTCTTTGACCAGCTGAGGGCCGGCAAAATGCGGTAAATAACTCGCAATACCCGAAACTGAAACATGGGCGCGGTGGCATGAGGCAAAAGCATCGTTGATAAAATACTGCCCCAACGAGGCATAGGCCTGACTCAACTTATGGTCATTCTTTTCCTCACCTGCATAAAAACGGACGTTCTCCATCAAGAACAAATCTCCCGGATCAGCTGCCTTGAATGAATCTTCAACCATGGCCATTCCCTCCTTAGTCAATATGTCCTCGCCGCAAAACATGAGCGGCTGGTCCAAATAAGCCTCGGCCAAAGGCAGGAGACGGGCCGTTGATAGTTCCTTCTCCCGCTTCTTGGGTCTACCCAAGTGTGTAAGGATAATCACGACCGCCCCGCGTTTTTGGAGGTCGTGGACAGTAGGCACCGACATCTCAATTTTAGCCAAATCTTCCTTGGATGGCATGCCTTGGACAGGAATATTCCAATCCAAGCGCAAAAGCACGCGCTTCCCTCGCAAGGGCACACGCGAGTTCAAAACCGGCAGTTGTTTCATACTGGCCTATTTTATCACGTCTGTAGCCAAAATATAACGCTTTGTCACGGGAGCTAGATTCCCAATTCTAAAACCACAATCTCCGGTGGGCAAAGCAGGCGGGCGCGGCATAAAACTTCGCCCAATCCCCTGGTAATAAAAGTTGGAATGCCATTGATGACCTTGCGGCCCATATCCACCCGCCGACCGAGCTTTGAAGGCACAACCAAGCAACCGATTAAGGGAAATCTGATCTGGCCTCCGTGAGTATGGCCACAAAGCACTAAATCAGCCTGGCCTTCGGACAAGTCAAGCAAAGCATCTGGCTCGTGGGCCAAAGCTACTAAAGGTTTTTCAGTTATCCTTTTGGAAATCTTTGGCGCTCCGTACAAAGTTTCGTCTAAGCCGGCCAACTGCAACTCCAATCCTTGAAAAGAAATCATCTTGGTCTCGTTAGTCAAGCTCTCAAATCCCCAGGCAGACAACTGTTCTTTGACAATCTGTGGGTCATCCAAATAATCGTGGTTACCCAACACAAAATATTTGCCATGCCTCATGTCTAATTTTGCCAAACACTGAAGCTTGTCCAAGTGCGACGCGTCGCAAACAGAAAAATCTCCGCCGACTAGCAAGAGTTCCGGATCAATCTCTTTGATCATGGAACACAACTTTTTATACCAGGCTTCTGATTTATTACTTCCAGCATGCAAGTCCGCAATGTAGACAGCCTTAAGCCAGGCCTGGGGTGACTTAGACAAAGCTTCGCGCAAATGTGTGGTTTTCAATCGTTTGGGCGCTATCCAAATACCATAAGCCAACAAAACCAGACAAAGAGCCATCAAATAAGACAGCCAAAGCCAAGCTCCGCCCAACCACCAGCCAAGGCTGGCCAAAGCCAAACCCAACAAAGCCAAGATGGCCATGGCTGCATCGAAAAGGACAAAGGATTGGTTGTTGGTTTGTAAATTAAGTTTCATTATAAGTTCTTGCCGACCACCAGCGCAATCTCGGCCAAACGCATGGAATAGCCCCACTCATTGTCATACCAGGCAACCACTTTAACCAAATCACCATCAATGACATTGGTCATGGCCAAATCAACGATACAGGAATGCGAATTGCCCACGATATCAGATGAGACAAGAGGTTCTTCTGTCACTGTCAGCACGCCCTTCCACCGATTTTTGCGCGCTTCTTGCTTAAAGACCTTATTGATCTGGTCAATCGTAACTTTTTTGCGAGTCACGGCCGTGATGTCTGAAATGGAACCAACTGCCACCGGCACGCGGATGGATATGCCGTCGAATTTGTTTTTTAAACTGGTAATGACTTCTGTCACGGCCAAAGCTGCACCAGTGGTCGTCGGAACAATATTTTCAGCTGCTGCCCGGGCGCGCCGCAGATCTTTGTGCGGGCCATCTTGCAAAACCTGGTCGGCGGTGTAAGCATGCACGGTCGTCATCATGGATTTCTTTATGCCAAAATGTTCCTTAAGCACAGCCATGACCGGCGCAATACAGTTAGTAGTACAAGAAGCGTTATTGATGATCTTACTCTTCTTGCCCGCATCTTTTTGATTCAGACCTATGACATAAGTCGGCACTCCCCTGCCTTCTGCCGGCGCACTGATGATGACGCGCTTGGCCCCTGCCTTAAGGTGCGGTGAAGCCTTCTCATACGTCCGGAAACGGCCCGTGCACTCCAAGACAACATCTACCTTAAGCTTGCCCCAAGGCAAAGCTGTTGGGTCTTTTTCGGCATAAACCGGCACGTGTTTGCCTTCAATCACTAAAGCGTCTTTCGTGTAGTCCACCTCTTTGTCATAAAGGCCATAGCTCGTATCGTGCTTGAGCAAGAAAGCCAAAGTTTTAGTGTCGGTCAGGTCATTGATGGCCACGACATTAAAGCCCTTCATGCCAAAACCCGCCTTAAAGACGCCCCGGCCTATGCGGCCAAAACCATTGATTGCAATGTTTGTCATAGATAAAATTATTTAACCTTAACGTGGACTTCTCCGCTTTCGGTCGTGCCGGTCATGTCAGTAATATACTCCTTGATAAACAAGTTCTTGGCATCCTGCCAACGTATTGCTGCCACTCCGGTCTGGCCCATGAAGGTGCGATGAGCCTTAGCCTTGGCTCCTGAAACAACTTTATCTTCCTTAAGGTTAACAATCATCAGGTCCTGCATATCGTTGTTTATGAAGCTGGCATAAGCCGCATATTTATAATCCGGGGAAAAAACCGCCCCAACCGGCACAGAAGAGCTTTCTATGACACTGCCATCTTTGGTGTCGTACAGCCAGATACGTCGGTCATTGGCATTGCGGCCAGAACCAAAAGCCCAAGCCCCAAAGACAATGTGTTGCCCTCCCACGCTTAACTCAATAGGTTGGAGCAGCTCATTGGTCATGGGCGCGCCCGGCAACCGTCTTAAGCTCGGGATGATGATCTGTTTCGAGCCATCCGCAGCCAAACGATAAAGGCCGGCATCATCGCAAGCTCCGGTAAAACTCGGGGCACAGGCTTGGTAAGCAAGATAAAGGCCGGAAACATCTGATGCTTGGTATAAATATTGTGTTTGATTGGCGTTGCTTTCCTGGTCAACTTTGACTCCCAGGTTATTCAAAAACAAAGCCATGCTGATCTGTTGCCGATATAGCAAGGTTGTAATTGATCCCATGATAAAGACTCCTGCAAACAGAAAAAGGAAAGCAAAGAAAACCCAGAAAGACCGACGCTTATAAGTGGGTTCGCATTGGCATGCTGGCTTGGCGGCAACGGCCGCGGAAGAACGAGCTCTCTTGATTGGCATATATATGGTTTGGGAAGGATCTAAAAATCCCCTCCTATTAGGGAGAGGATACCATAAACGCATTGACTTAGTAACTATCAGGCATGTGCCAGGATTTTTTCTTTCAAAACCTCTTTAGTCATGCCACCCACCAGCTGGTCAACGACCTTGCCGTCTTTAAAGATCAAAAAGGTCGGGATAGACATGATATTAAACTGGCCGGCCAACCCGGAATTTTCATCCACATTGAGTTTGGCGATCTTGGCTTTGTCTTTTATCTCCTCAGCCAGTTCTTCGACTATGGGGGCCATCATGCGGCACGGGCCGCACCAAGGTGCCCAAAAATCCACTAAGACCGGCAAATTTGACTTCATGACCTCGCTCTCAAAATTGTCCTGTGTGATTTCGATCTCCATAATATTGGGATAGCGAATGTCGAATATCGAATGTCGAATATCGATGGATCATGTTCGAGATTCGATATTCAGCGAGCTCAGTGCGAGCGGATATTCGATATTCGATGGTTTATGAGTTAGCGTTGAATTTCAACTTTGCGTATTTTAGTCTCTTCGCTGAAAATTTCCAACCTGTCGCCTGTTTGTAATTTTTCCTTGCCCCGGTAAGAGATGCCGCACTCCTGTCCGGAATGCACTTCTTTGACCTTTTCCTTGCCAACTTGCAGCGATTCGACCACGCCCTCACCCACTGGCTGCTCTTCCCCGCCGGATTCCTTGCGCCAGACAATCAGCTTAGCTCCGCTTTGGGCCATGCCCTGCCTGATCTTACAGCCGACAACCATCCTGTCTTTTTCCGTGCGGAAAACAGCCACCACTTCCCCACTGCCCAGCGGCGTGCGGATGACCTCAGGCGGCAAAAGCTTGTTTAAGCGGGCGACGACATCATCAATCAATTCGTAAATGATTTTGACTTGCTTGACCTCAACCTTTTTTTCGCGGGCCATGGCTGCGGCGGCCGGCGTGGCGACTGTGTTGAAGCCATAAACGACTGATGGCGTGGCTCCGGCTGCGCTCTCAATATCGCTTTCCGTGATATTGCCCAAGCCTTTTTTCAAGACTTCAACGCCTACGTATTCATGGTCGATTTTTTCCAGCATGCCCAAAATGGCTTCGAGCGAGCCCAAGACGTCAGCTTTGACCACAATGTTAAGCATGATCTTCTTTTGCTCGCCTTCCTTGCCTTCTGCCTTAGGCGCCTTGATGGCCGTGAACTGGTTGGCAATCTGCTGGCTGGTCTTAGCCTTTCTCTCCAACTTATGGAAATCCTCTGGAACTTCAACAATATCACCCACGGCCGGAGCGACCTTAAAGCCCAAAACTTTAACTGGCACACCCGGGCCGGCTGCGTCCAACAATTTTCCGTTCCAATCGCGCATGGCGCGCACGCGGCCATAAAGGTTACCGCCCATGCCCAACCAATCATTGCGGTGCAAGGTGCCTGTCTGAACCAAAATGGTGGACACTGGCCCTTCAGCCTTGTCCACGTGTGATTCAATGATGGTGCCGGCAGCCAAACGGTTCGGATCAGCCTTAATTTGGTCGGCGTTCATGTCAGCAATCAGCAAAATCATTTCCAAAAGGTCATCAATGCCAACACCCTGCTTGGCGGAAATCTTAACCATGGGCACGGTGCCACCCCAAGCTTCGGTTGTCACGCCATACTCGGCGAGCTGCGCCAAAACGCGATCCGGATCAGCTTCGGGTTTGTCAATTTTATTCAAAGCCACGATAAACGGCAGGTGCGCCGCATGGATAATGTCGATGACTTCCTTGGTCTGCGGTTGTACGCCGTCATCTGCAGCTACGACTAAGATGGCGATGTCAGCGACTTTAGCACCGCGCGAGCGCATGACAGTAAAAGCCTCATGACCCGGAGTGTCAATGAAAGTCATCATGCGGCCCTTGCGCTGAACCTGGTAAGCGCCGATGTGCTGCGTAATGCCGCCGGCTTCGCCTTCCATGACATTGGTCTTGCGGATGGCATCCAAAGTCCTGGTCTTGCCGTGGTCAACGTGGCCCATGACTACCACCACTGGCGGACGGGAAGCTGTTTTTTCAACTGTCTGTGAATCTAAAATTTCTTTGAGCCTGTCTTGCGCCTGCACTGACTCGTGGCTTTCTGCGCCAGCCGCTTCTCGTTTGGCTTCGAACCCAAGCTCGTCGGCAATGATGGCCGCTGTCTCAAAATCAAGGCGTTCGTTCTGTGAAGCCAAGATGCCGGCTCGCATCAACTCTTGAATGACGCGCGTTACAGGCAGGTTCATCTTACCGGCCAACTCACGGACGATAATGATCTCGGGCAATAAAACTTCTTTTTTAGCACCTGATTCGGCCGCCAGCTTATCCTTTGTTTGCTGGCTGGTAGAAAGCAATTGTCCGCGCAACCGGTCACGCCTGGCTTTTTCAATCCATTTGCGGAAAATCTTTTCCGCCATGATGTTGTCGATCTTGATGGCTCGAGCTCCAATATCAAAACCTAACTCAGGGAGTTTATCCAAGAGCTCTTGCGGGGTCACCTTAAGGCGACGGGCCAAATCACTGACGTTCATGGCGGCATGATAGGCTTTTAAGCCCCAATCGTCAAGATTTAGTGATGGTTGAGATAAAAACGACCGCCTTGTCAATGCATGGCGGCCGTTATTTTTGAACAACAGGATTACGAGATTGTCCCCTTCTTACCGAGTTCCCAGCGGACAAAACGGGCAATGACGATTTTCTCGCCGATCTTGGCGATCTTATCGTTAACCATCTGTTCGATTGTCTTTTCCTCATCCTTGAAGAAGGCTTGCTTGGTCAAGCAAACCTCGTTAGTCCATTTGTCGAGCTTGCCTAGCACAATCTTAGCTTTCATTTCTTCTGGTTTGTTGTCGCCGGAGACTTCTTCCAAAAACATTTGGCGTTGACGTTCCAGGTCAGCCGATGGAATTGTTTCCGGTGAAAGGAAATCCGGGTTCATGGCAGCTACCTGCATGGCCAAGTCATTGGCAAAAGCCACGAAGTCTTCGTTGCGTGCCACAAAATCAGACTCGCATTGCAGCTCGAGCATGGCGCCCATTCTTTTGTTGTGATGTAAGTAAGTGGCAATCAAGCCTTCGGCTGTTGTGCGTTCAGCTGTTTTTTGGGCGGCTTTGATTTCACCCATCTTACGGAGCTCTTCCAAGGCCTTTTCCATGTCGCCATTGGCCAAGTCTAAAGCTTTTTTGCAGGCCATCATGCCCGCGTTTGTCTTTTCGCGTAATTCCGCGACTAATTTCATGTCTGTCATAAAGTTCAAAATTATTATTTGTCCTCCCGACCGTTTGTTACTTCTTCTCCTGTGGCTTGCGCATGTCGCGCGGGCCACCTTGGAGCAAGGTACCTGCCAGGCGTGAACGGTTGGCTTCCCATTCATCCTTGCCTTGCTTGCAGGCCTGGCCAACCAATCCGACGATTAAGGTAATGGCCTTAACTGCATCGTCATTGGCCGGAATCGGGTAATCAACATCTTTTGGATTAACGTTCGAGTCGCAGATGGCGATGACTTTGATGCCACGGCGGACAGCCTCGGCCAAAGCAGTCTTATCCTTATGGATATCTTGGATGAAGATGGCGTCAGGGATGCGTGTCATGTCCTGGATACCGCCCACCTTATCTTCCAACATCTTGATCTGTTCGCTGAATTTTAATTGTTCGAGTTTTGTGTATTTGCCCAGCTCTCCTTTTTCATGCCTGCGCTTCAAATCCTTAAAGCGCTTCAAGAGTTGTGCGATGACCGAAAAGTTGGTCATGGTGCCGCCCAGCCAGCGCTTGGTGATGGAAGGCATGCCGGCGTCCTTGGCAGCGGCTTCAACAATCGAGGAAGCTTGCTTTTTTGTTCCAACGAACAAAACTATTCCGCCGCGCGCGGTTGTTTGCTTGCAGAAAGCCAAAGCCTCTTCCAAAGCCTTAAGAGTGGTCTCTACATTAATAATATGGATGCCCTGCCGTGAACCGAACAGGTACTTCTCCATTTTGGGATGCCATTTGGAAGTCCGGTGCCCAAAGTGCACGCCGGCCTCCAGCATCTCCACGAGTGTGGGTGTCTTAACCATATAGATTTTGATCCTCCGCCTTAGGCGGAAGAGCCTTTTAACCTCCCTTTGGTAAGCTTAGGGACCCCTCATAGCTTTAGCGACGTGGGGCAGGCGCCTAAACAAATGGAACCAAGGGTGGGAATTTGTCCCAAGTTAAGGGACATTTAGTTATTAGATTGCCTAATTTGGCGTGGGGAGTTTAGCAGGATAAGCCCTTTTGCGTCAAGATTCACAGGTAAAAAAGAGGCCTCACGCGCAGGACGCACGCAAGGCTTCGGAGGTGGGTCACTGCCAGCAGTGGAGCTGCTGGAAGATCATGTTGGCAGAGAGCTGAGTCTCACAGTTGCCATGGAGGACGCCGCCTGAGTAGCTGCCCACGTAGGCATCACCAACGCAGACAATATACTCGTCAGTGGCAGGGCAACTGGTGGCGGTTGGGCAGCGGTACGTCCAGGTCGTCAGGACAGTGTTGCCTGAGGTAGTGAACCCCGGCTCGAAGGTGATATCCAGGCCAACCGTGGCTGCCACAGGCGAGGCAATGATCATCTTCTCGCCAGGATTGGCAAACTTCCAGGCCGTGTAGTCTTGCGGCGTACCCGCGTCTGGGACTGTGAAGGTGTACTTGCCAAAGACTCCCAGCACCTTGCCCGCAGGCGGATCGTCGCTGACAGTGATGACAATTGTTGCCCAACCTGGCTTGCCATACTTCTGGCAATCGGTCAGCACAACAGCGTCTTCCTGGGCAACATCCGGCAGCTCGACATCAGGCGCAGCTTCGGGCTGCACGTCAGCCTCAGCCTCTGGCTCGGCTTCGGGCGATGCCTCTGGTCCTGCTTCAGGCTCGGCTTCGGGTGACGAAGCTTCGGCCTCGACCTCTGCTTCAGGCGCAGCTTCGGGCTGGACCTCTGGCTCGGCTTCGGGTGAGGCCTCCTTGTCCGACCCAGCGTCCTTTGGGCCTGCTTCAGCCTCGGGTTTGGCGTCGACCGAGGCTTCTGCCTCGTGCTTGACATCAGGCTGGCCTGCCTCGACATCGTGCTTGACGTCGGGCTTGGGCTCTTGCTGAGCATCAGGGAGCTTGTCAGGCTTGGAATCCTGGATTCCCGAATCTGCGATGCCTGGGGAGAAGGTGAACTCGTCACCACCGCAACCCAGGATGGATGACACCAAAAGCGTCGCAATGGAAAGAACTGCCCATATGATTTTGTTCATCTTCATCTCCTCATATGCGATGGTTGACCGGTATCTGTATACTTATCTATTACACTAATAAAGTCTGATTGTCAAGATTTACGGGTAAAAAAAGAGGCCTCACGCGTAAGATGCGCGCAAGGCTTGGGAGGTGGGGCTACTGCTTCAACGTGCAGTGGACTTGCTGCTTGTAGTGCACGTCCATCTGGTAGTCGCAGTCTTTCACGCAGTTGTCGCCCGAACACTTGCCCACGAAGTTCTTGCCGGCGCAGACCAGGTACTCGTCCGTGGCAGGACAGCCCGTTTGGTCGCAGCGGATGTCCCAGGTGGACAGGTCGTTGTTGCCCGGAGTTGTGAACCCGGGCTCAAACACGATGTCCAAACCGATGACGGCTGCCGTGGGCATGGCCACGATCAGCTTCTCGCCTTGGTTGCCGAACTTCCACGGCGCATAGTCCTGCGGAATACCCGAGTCCAGGATGGCGAACGAGTACTTGCCGTACACGGCCAGGACCTGGCTCAAAGGCACTTCGTCGTTGACCCTGATGACCACGGTCACGAAACCGATATTGCCCCACTGCTGGCAATCGCCCAGTGGTGAGATCTCCTCCACTGCATCTGGGAGCTCGACGTCGGGCGATGCCTCGGGCAACGAAGCTTCTGCCTCGACCCCTGCTTCAGTCGAAGCTTCGGGCAACGAGGTTTCCTGGTCCATCCCAGTGTCCTTGGCGTCAGCGTCAGGCTTGTTGGCGTCGTGCTGCTTGTCGGGCTTGGCATCCTCGACACTGGAATCGCCTACTTCGGAAGGAGCAGCAGTGAAATCTTTTCCACCGCACCCCAGGATGAATGACGCCAAAAGCGCCACCACGGAAAGAACTGCCCACGTAAACTTGTTCATCACGCATCTCCTCTTGTGCGATGGTTGACTGCAAACTGTGTACTTCTCTCTTATAACAAAAAGGCCTTTTTGTCAAGGCCTGGTGGCTAATTTAAGCCATTTTATTCTTCTTCGTTGCCCATTTTACCGCTTTTGACAGCTGCTATTATGACATCTAAACCACCATCTAAGATGTTTTGGATGTTGTGCCAAGATTTTTTGATGCGATGGTCAGTGATCCTGTCTTGAGGATAGTTGTAAGTGCGGATCTTTTCCGAACGATCACCAGAACCAATCTGCGACCTGCGTTCAGCATCCAGCTCTTGCCTGCGTTTTTGTTCTTGATGCTCCCAAATCCTGGCGCGCAAAATTTGCATGGCGCGTTCGCGGTTCTGCTGTTGTGACCGCTCATCCTGGCAGTTAACAACCGTGTTGGTCGGTATGTGAGTGATCCTGACTGCGGAGTAAGTCGTGTTCACAGATTGCCCGCCCTTGCCGCCGGCGCAGAAAGTATCAATGCGTAAATCTTTTGATTCGATTTTTAATTCCTCTTCCTCCAGTTCCGGCAAGACAGCCACTGTGACAGTCGAGGTGTGAATCCTCCCCTGCTTCTCGGTTTCTGGCACGCGCTGTACGCGGTGGACACCCATCTCAGTTTTTAAAGTGCCATAAGCATTGGTGCCCTGCACATAAAAAATAATTTCTTTGTAACCACCCTGCTCTGCCAAAGACTGGCTGGCCAAAGAAGTCTTCCAGTTCTTGCGCTCGGCAAAACGCATAATCATACGGAAAATATCAGCTGCAAAAATAGCCGCTTCTTCGCCGCCAACTCCGGCGCGGATTTCTATGATGGCGTTGGCATGGTCATATGGCCCGGGCGGGACAAGCGACAGTTCAAAAGCTTCTTTGGCCGCCTCAAAATCTGACTTGAGGTGGGGCAATTCAGCTTCGGCCAATGATCTCATTTCTTCATCATCTGAACCAGCCGTTTGCTCCGCTTCTTCCAGAGCTGCCTTCAAGGCTGCAAATTTTTCGCCGCATTCGACTAAAATTTTTGCTTCTGAATAGGCACGTGAAACATCCCTGACTTTTTCAGGGCTCGAGAGGAAGGCCGGGTCAGCCATCTCATTTTCCAGCTTGACCAACCTTTCTCTGGCTTGTTTTAGACTATCCATCAAATCAGACATAACAAAATAGTAACGAGTAAAAGGTAACGAGTAAATAGTCCACTCCGTTACCCGCTGCCATTACCCGTTACTTTTAACTTTTTACTCGTTACTATCTAATCTTCGATTAGGGCGGCCGGTTGCTTGGCAGCACGTTTTACTGCCTTGGCCTTGGCCCGCTTTTCGGTCTTGGCCTTTTTACCCAACACAGCCTTCTTGGCTTCCTTGGCAGCTGCCTTGCCCTTGAATTTTTCGACGCGACCTTCGGTGTCAATTAGGACTTTTTTACCAGTATAAAAAGGATGGCACTTGGCGCATAACTCAACGTGGATCTCCTTAACAGTAGATCCTACGGTCATTTCATTGCCGCAAGCGCAAATAATCTTGGCATCCGGGTAATAAGCCGGATGAATCTTGGCTTTCATAGTGGCCACAGGTTAACAGACCTTTTAACTCTTGGCAAGCCAGCGGGTCATGGGTTACCCTGGGGCCATGTTAACTAAAGACTTTTGGTACGATTTACCCCAAGACAGGATAGCCCAGGAACCGGCCCGGCCCCGTGATAGCTCAAAACTCATGGTTTTAAGCTGCCAAGATGGCAAAGTTGACCATAAGCACTTCTCTGACCTACCTTCCCTACTCAAACCAGGCGATCTTTTGGTTTGGAATGATACCAAGGTTTTCCGGGCCAGATTGACGGCTAATAAAAACCAACACGCCTTTGAGGTCTTCCTTCTCCGGCCGCAGAACAAGGACTGGCTAGCCTTAATCAAGCCGGCCAAGAAACTCCAGATTGGCGATGAGCTAGTCTTGGCGGAAGGCGTCAGAGCCAGGTTGGTAGATAAATTGCCGGATGGATCTGTCTTGCTGCATTTTGAAATGACTGATGATCAGGTCTTTGCTTTCACTGATCGTCATGGGCAAGTACCAACTCCCCCATATGTTAAGCAGTCCGATAAATTGGATGATTACCAAACTGTTTACGCGAAAGAGATTGGTTCAGCCGCCGCGCCAACAGCCGGCTTTCACTTTACGCCGAAGCTAATAGAAAAAATAAAATCGCAAGGCATTAACTTCGCAACCGTAACTTTGCATGTTGGCCTTGGCACATTCAAGCCCATCACCGCTGAGAAACTTGAAGACCATATCATGCACGAAGAGTGGGTTAACGTGCCGCAAGAGACTCTTGATGCAATCGCCGAGACAAAACAACGCTGCAGCAGAGTAATTGCAGTCGGGACGACGACTGTCAGATCTTTAGAATCAGGCATTCAAAAAGGCTTCACCAATATTTTCATTACTCCGGGTTATAGATTCAAGATAGTCGACGCTTTAATAACTAACTTCCATTTGCCAGGCTCGACGTTAATTGTTCTGGTCAGCGCTTTCGCTCAAAATAAAATGATTGAACCTGATGCCGGAAGACAATTCGTACTCAATGCCTACCAACAGGCCATTGAGAATGGTTACAGATTTTATTCTTTCGGCGATGCCATGTTTATCCAGTAGATATGCAGCGACCCTCGGGCATAGGCGCGCGAGGGTCAAGAAAGTGAGCCGTAAAGGCTCCAGGCCAAGGAAACCACTCTAGGTCACGAAAGCGCGACCCTTTGCGGTCTACTGCGGCGTTGGTACTACTTGGACGAATGACGTATCATCATGCGATGACAATCTCCTGGTGGAAGTGCAACTGCAACGTACTGCTGAAAATCGGAAGTTAAACCTCCTTTCTAACCACGCAGTGGCCACGTACCCTGAGTTGATGCCAACACGTGCCCGCACTAGTTGTTACGCACACACATCTTACGATGCCTCCTTCCCAGGCTCGTTCGGCCTCAAAGCTCGAAGCTTCACCTTACGGCCCAGGTGCATAATGATGCTATTTACAAACCATCCTGTCAAGAAAGTGATTAATCGAAATATTTTTAGATATGGAGAAGCCTCGCGTGGATGCGAGGCTTCGAAGCTGGAGGAGCCGACGGCGCAAGACCGTCGGCTGGTGGAGGGGGGCGGCGACGGGGATCAGTCCTCGGGCGCGAGGGGCGCGTCGCTGCTGTGGCGAACCTCGAGCCCGACGCGTTGCGCGCCCGGGAAGTGCTCGTCGAGAACGCGCGCCGACGCGGCGTGGCGCCCGATCTGCTGCTTGCTGTCGCTGCTGCTGGTGCTGCCGTGGTCGTCGATCTTCGTCAAAGAGTTATGCCGTTCGGAGATGGCGCTCATCGCCTCTCCTCACGTTGCAACAAGGATCGCAAGCTCATCATGGGCACATTCTCCTTTTCTGCGCGAAATGCGCGGGTACGATGATGCGACGGTATTTCAGCAAAAATCGCCCCTTTTGTCAAGAGGCGTCCGGTAGCCAACGGACATCAAAATCTTGGTCATTAATCACTATAGCTAGAACATCAGCATGGATATCTTGTGAGCCGATGTTCTTATCCAGCACATACCATTGGATAGATTTATAAAAATGATCTCGCTTGCGATGAGTCAACGATTCCTCGGGTTGACCGTATCGATCTGACCCGCGAGTTTTGACTTCAATGAACCGCCACTCATCATCCTTACGGACAATCAAATCAATCTCCCCTGTCTTACAGCGCCAATTGCGATCAATCACAAAATAACCTTTTTCTTCAAAAAATAAGGCGGCGATTTGCTCGCCGCTTTGGCCAAAGGCCTGCTTACTTATTTCCATTATTTCTTTGACTTAGGCAACCACTTGTTCAACTTTTCCCGTTCGGCTTTTAATTGATTAATGCGAGGTATCTCGACCCGGATATAGCGAAGGATGCTCCAGGCCCAAGCCAAGCCACTCAACAACAAGACTATCAGCCAAACCCTCATGCTCAAAATCGGTACGCTTTCAAAGACAAAAAGATAGAACAATAAGCCGAGCAAGCCCATGGTCAACAAAAGCGTGCCCACCCTTTCCACGGCCCGACGGTTGAATTTATCTAAGTTAGCTTTAATGCCATAAAGCTTGGCCACTAAACCCATGATGGCTAAAGCGATAAAGATAACCAACAATGTCGTGCCAATCCAAGGCAAAAACATGGACGGCTGCATCTGGAACCAAAAATCGAAAGTCAGTAAGTTCATATATTGATAACGCGAAAATCTTGCCTTAAGCGTTCCCTTATTTCAAGTCCCCGTCAAGCCTCGCCCTCAACCGGCTCCTCTGTCCGTTCATACAGCAGTCCATAGTGTGAGTGCCCAACATCAACTTCATCCAAGAGTTCCATATACGGGCTTTGGCAAATAGCCTGGCTTTGTTCTGAGGTTAAACGGCGGTCAGCCGGCGGGCCAATGGCCGTAGCCGTAGCCTTCCACTCAACGACCAGGATACGCCCCCCGGGTTTGGTCAGCCGCGCCATTTCACGGATTAAAGCCGGTCGGTTCTGGGAAAGATATAAGTTATTGATCAGCAAACAGAGATCCAGGCTGGCCGGATCAATGCGCGTGGCGCCGTAGACATCCATATCGGCCCAAACTGTCTTGATGTTAAAAAATTGGTCATGCTTGGCCGAACGTTCGATGTGTTCCAAAAAATCACGCCTGATATCCACGGCATAAACAACCCCGTCCGGGCCAACCAGCTGAGCAGCCGGCATGACAAAATGCCCTGTCGCACCGCAACCCATGTCCGCCACATGCCAAGCTCGGCGTATACCAACACGCTCCAATAGCTTGAATGGATTGATCAACTCAGTACCGCTCGTCAAAACAAAACCCTGCATACTCAATAAGTCGGGATCTCATTCTTGGGGTTCAGGTTCAGCCAACTGCCAATTGTAGCGTGCAAAAATGCCCCCCAAAGGTTAGTGGCCACCATAAAACCGATCAAGCACATGATGATGCCTATGAGGCGATACATGAGACGCGACCCGCCGGCTCCCAAATAACGGTCAGCCCAATCCATGGAACCAAACCATTCATAAACCTGGTTGGCTTTGATAGTAACGGCGGCTCCGATTATGACAAGCACTAAGCCTATGACAATTTGTAAAAACATATTTTTAAATTATATCACCCCGTCATTTCTTCTCCCAGGTCAGCCCGTCAGTTACGACTTTAACCGTCCCTGTAAACCCTGACTTGCGCGCCTCGGCTTCCATGGCGGCAGGCGTGTCAAAACCAATGTAATGGGTCAGCCAAAGCTCTTTGACTTGCCCGCGATAGGCCAACATGCCGCATTGGCCTGGGCCCATATGGCCATAACCAGCCGTATACTCCTGTCCGATTCTGGTACCACAATCAGCGATCAATAAATCAGCACGTTCCACATTGGCAAACAGCGACTCAGTTATGCCGGCATCGCCCGTATAGACAACCGTTGTGCCTTTAGTTTCGATCCTAAAACCTAAGGCAGGATGCTGGCCAAAACCATGGTAAACCCCAAAAGCCTTGAGTTTTAATCCGGGGAGGACTTCTTTTTCCCACCCGCCCCGCATGGGTTGAAGTTCAAAATTAAACTTTTCTGGGAAGTGGTTTATTTTGTCAGCGGCTTCAGGATGTCGCCACATCCAAGACTGCTTGAACCCGTCGATTGATACTTCGTGCATGTAAACATCCAGCTTGTCCACGCCATCGATTGGCGGCCCCCAAAGCGCCCGGCAAAGCTTGGCCTGCAGAAAGGTGGCTAAGTCAGCATGGTCAGGATGTACATGGCTGACTGCGGCACAGCCAACGCGGCCATAATCATAACCAACGTCTTCCAACCTGAACCTGGCGCCTTCACTCACGTCCAGCAGCAGAAGCTTACCGTCAAAATCAACCAAGAACCCCGGCGGATAGCGACGCGGCCCGGGCAAACACATATTGGCACAAACGCCGGAACCGAGAGTAACAACTTTAAGCGACATATTAAGCAGAGTATATCATACGGGAATAGCTTGACATACGCCCCTTTACAGGCCGAAGAAATCCATTTAAGATTTTCTTCATGACGGATCATTCACTAAATCAAGCTGCGTTAGCCGTTATTATTACCCTTATTGGAGGTAGAGGCCGTCCGTAATTTTTCTGTCCAGGAAAGTTGAGGATGGCCCCGCCCGACGCGAGGCCGTTTTTTTTCGCCTTTTGGACAACTTACAACTTAATCGGCTTATTGACTCACGGGAAGAAGGAGAATCAAGATGCCTGACATGGAGTACGCGATCCGACAACAGACTTACGTGCATGACATGTCGCCCTTCGGTTTTTTGAAGGGCATCACGGGGCTTGCAGCTTATGCCAGCCGAGCGTTGGTCTGCCCTGGCACGGCGGTTGCCGGATTTGCCAACCAAGAAAGCTGTCACTCTTTGACGGCCAACTTTGATTGGCTACGTCATATCGGAATCGGAGCCGACCACCTGATCGTTGTGCCGTGCGAAAATCTCCGCTCGGGACTTCTGCAGCCGAACGGCGCGAATTTTCTTCCCCTTATCAGCGAATCGATCAGGAATGGCCGGCCGTTGAATTTCTTTCTTTCGCGCAACATGGGCACCCTGGTCAAAGCGCTCGGCCTGACTTGGGATGCGGTAACCACGGCTCAGCCCGAAATCGCAGAGTTCTTCGACGACAAGCACTATCTTCGGTGCCTCGGTGCCAAACTTGGGGTGGACAAGGCCTTCCCAGCCTGGGAGTTTGTCTCAAGCAACTTTAAGAACGTCAAAGACAGCCGAAAACGGGTATTGGGTTGGGCACGAGACAATCATCTCCCAACCGAACATGTCTTTCTCAAAGCACATGACACGGATGGAGGAGCCGGCCTGCTGCGCTGGGGTCCAGAAACTCCAGAGAAAGATGTCTCCGAATTTTGCCATCAATACCTGCCGCGCGGTTTAATCGTTGACGCAGGTTATCCGGCAAGCGCTTTTGAGATGTCCGAATACTCGGTCAAAATTCTCGTGAAAGAAAATGCATGGGATCTCCTCTACTTCTCTCGGCAGATCATCCGCCGCGATGCCCACGCGGGCAACGAGGTTGCAATCGGAGAGCACGTTTTGCCTTTGGCTTTAGCCGAGCGGGTTCTCGCCTTTCTCAGCCCAATTTGCGACGAGGCCGTAAAGCGCGGCTACGGAAGCCACCTCTCCAGGACCATGGGATTTGATTTCATGGTCGTACACGGCAAACAAGGTGAACACGTGCTGATCTTGGAGTGCAACGCCCGCACCACGGCTGCAGACTATGCCATGGCCGTTTGCGTCCAGGCAGCACAAAGGTTCAAAGGCCAAGCCGCCGTGGTCATGGAGAATATATCCGTGCCCGCTGCTTGCCATGATGAACTGCGTGATCACTATTTCCGTGGCCGGCCATGGGACGGGCTGTCACCTGGTTTCCTGATCGGAAATGCCGCCTGCCTCGTCCACGGCAAAGCGACCATCTTCTGCATTGCCGATAACCTATCCGAAGCCCGCCGGATGCGTGAAAAGCTTATACCAATCAACAGCGATTCGCAGCTCCGTCACTCTACTCAACCACCTGCCCCCTAAACCGCTCGGCCTGGGGGCTTTTTTATTATAAAAAAAACTCCCCATTCTTAGGGAGTCTTCCTGGTGCTCGGGAGAGGACTTGAACCTCCAAGGGCTTGCGCCCGCTAGCACCTCAAGCTAGTGCGTATACCATTCCGCCACCCGAGCCTATATTTATTTTTGTGCCGTAAGGATACCAATGGACTGCTATCTTGGCAAGATGGACTGGACAGGTTAACATGGTTCAGCCTTTTGGACGCCTAGCTCAGTTGGTTAGAGCATCTCGTTTACACCGAGAGGGTCGGGGGTTCAAGTCCCTCGGCGTCCACCATCAAATCCCCGCTCAAGCGGGGATTTGTTATATTACAGGCTTAAACCTGCGTCCCATTATGACTTTAAATTTCTGGGGTTCGATCGAAACTGAAAAACGAAAACCACTGACTGCATAGCGGTCAGCATGCCCTTCCATGGGTTGGGTGGAAAATATTTGCCCGGATTTGAAGGTCACCTTGGTCTGAGCTGACGTAAAGGATTTAAGTTTTGTCCAAAGGCGTGATTTGATATGCGTACCATGGGGAGTGATGACTGCTTCCAGCAAACCGTCTTGGGCATCAGCCAAAGTATCCCCCAGGCTGGCCACACGGCCCAAGTTACGGATCTCAAGAGTCCCACCGCTCATTAAAGTCAGATGAAAGGTATTATCAACAAAAAGCGAAGCGGTCGTATTTTCAAAGATAACTTCGGAAAGGAAATAGCGGTCATTTAGTTTACCAACGTCCAAAGTTTCGATCAGTCGGGCGCCCAAGATATCACAAGCGGCCAGGCCGGTCGGGACATTCAAAAGCCGGGCAATGCCTGACGGTTCGGCCAAAGGAATATAGCCCATGGTCACCGGTAGCTCCGGCAAGAACCACATGACCTTGTCGAGCGTTGTATCGTTGCCAACCACCACGACATTTTTAACCCCGTTGCGCACAAAATCCTCAACTAATTCTTTGGCATTCCTAAATAAAGTCAGCCGGCCGATGCGCCCGCTCAAACCCAAAGAGGCCAAACGCGTTTCCAAAGCATCCAAAGTATCTTGGTATTGGCTGTCTACCAAAAAATCATCGTAAATGTAGGCGTAAGCCGGATTCATATCAGTAACGGGTAACGAGTAAAAAGTAACGAGACATGAGGCTAATCACTCGTTACTCGTTACTAGCCACTCGTTACTTTGACGGTTCCTTGATTGCTGGCTCTTTGGGGATGGGCGCTTCGGCCGGAGCCTTGTTCTCTTCCCCGCAACGCACGTTACCCTGGAGCATCGCGCCTGCCTCAACAACAATAGTCAGGCAAGTTATGTCGCCTTTAATCTTGGCGGTTGATTTTACTTCCAACCGGCGCTTGACCTGCAGGTTGCCTTCAACTTTGCCTGCGATCACTGCATCGGCCGCGATAACGCCAGCTTTAAGCAGGGCCTCCGGGCCAGCCGTCAGCAAACCGTCTGTTTGTATATTACCCACCACTTCGCCTTCAATTAAGACATCACCTTGGCTTTTAAACTCTCCCTCGAGCTTAACTCCCCTGGCAATGACAGTAGCCGGCGTATTTTTATTTGGTGTATGAAAAGTTGGTATGATCGAAGGCGGATTATTGCCTTCAGCCCTATCCGTTGATCCGGAAGGGGTAGTTCCAAAAAGTGACATAGCAGCCAAACCTTACTTGGCGGGTAAAAGGCCGTCAAATCAACCTTACATGGCATCAGGCACCGGTACTCCCAAACACCAAAGCCCGGCGGACAAAGCAGTCCGGGCAGCGGCAATGAAGCGCAGCCTGGCTTTTTTGATATCGTCCGAAGCATCCATGACTTGGACGTCACGATAAAATTCATTAGTACAGGCAGCCGCTTCCAAAAGCCATTGGGCAATCAGTGATGGGCGGAAAGCCTCGGCAGCTTTAGCGCAAACACTTGGGAATTGAGCTAAGCACAAAGCCAGACGCTTTTCCGCATCTTCTTTAAGCAGAGTTAAATCGCCTTTGGCAAAATTAATCTTTGCCACCTTGGCCTTATTCATGATGGCCTGCAGCCGAGTGGCGGCATACTGAATGTAGGGTCCGGTATCACCATCAAACGACAAGGCTTTTTGCATGTCGAAAAGTATGATTTTTTCCGGATCTTGCCTAAGGATGGCAAAGTTCATGCCGCCCAAAGCAATGCACCAGGCCGTATGCTGCACTTTGCCTTCGTTCCATTCGGTGCCATGCCTTTCCAAAACTTCTTTACGCGCCGCCTCCTCAGCCGCCAACATCAGGTCATTCAACAAGATAACATTCCCCTTACGGCTGGACATGGCACCTTCCGGCAAAGTCACAAACTCGTAAGCCAGATGCTTAAAAGGCTTGGTATATCCCATGAGCTTGAGCGTGGCGAAAAGCTGTTTGAAATACAATGATTGGCGCGAATCGACAACAACGATACTTAATACCTGGTCCGGATACTCCATGAACTTGAGTTCGGCCAATGGGATGTCTTTGGCCGCGTAAATCAAAGTGCCGTCTGATTTGCGGATCATGAAAACCCCGAGTTTTTGCTTTTGTATTTCTGGATCGGGATAAGCGTCCAAATCAACAATGATGGCTCCGCGTGATTCAATGGCAATCCCCTTTTCCATCAGCTCATCCACCACATCCTTGCTTTGATCGATTAATTCACTCTCGAAATATTGGCGTTCAATGGTGCCGCCAAAATCCTCAAGCAGACGGTTGAGTTCCAAGATGCTCCAACGGCGCGTTTCTTGCCAAAGCAAAGTCCAAGCCGGGTCATGGGCTTCGAGTTTTTGTAATACAAACGAAACTTCAGCTTTCCAATCCTCATTCTCATCAAGCAGCTTGGTCGATTCAACATATAACCGGCCAAGATAACCGCCTGTCCTTTCGGATATTGGTATAGAATCAATCATCTTCCTGACACCCGGGCTAGTTAGGTTCTGGAGGACCTGGGCCGCCCAAGCGCTCTCATTCAACTGAGGCTCTGGTGATTTTTTAGACGCCTTAATTTTTTTCTGCGGAACAGCCTTGGCATGCTGGCGGACAAACAGCCAAAGGCATTTGGCAACATGCGCCCCTAAATCATTGACATAAGAAACCGGGATGGATTTCCAACCGGCAAAATTCAAAATCCGATCCATAGAAAGGCCAAGCAAGATGTTGCGCAAATGGCCAACATGGAATTCTTTGTGAGTATTGGCATTGGCAAACTCCAGCATGACCTGTTTGCCTTTACCGATATCTTGCGAGCCGTATTTCTCACCTTTAGTCTCAATGTCTTTGACTACCCGTTCGGCCAACCCTTCGTTGCTTAAGGTAAAATTAAGGTAAGGGCCTGTTGCCGAAACTGATTTAATGGTTGGATCTTGATGGTTAAATGAAGCAGCTAACTTTTTAGCCATCTCATTTGGGTTTAGGCCCTTCTCTTTTGCCAACTTAAAACAAGCCAAGGCTAAATCCCCCATATCCGCCTTGGATGGGACAACTATTTCAGCTGCTTCAACCTTGCTTCCTGCCTTTTCGCCGATGACGCGCGCTAAATTAGTTTTAATGGCATCAAGAGTATACAT
>JAQULH010000004.1:35094-55307 GCA_029004215.1 Patescibacteria group bacterium
AAGCCAAGGCTAAATCCCCCATATCCGCCTTGGATGGGACAACTATTTCAGCTGCTTCAACCTTGCTTCCTGCCTTTTCGCCGATGACGCGCGCTAAATTAGTTTTAATGGCATCAAGAGTATACATCGATTTCTAGTTAATCAACTTAATCCGCGCAAACCCACGCTTACCTTTTTGCAAAACAAGTTGGTCGTCTGTGATTTCCACCTGGGCTTCAATGTCATTGACTGCCTGGCCGTCGACTTTGACCGCGCCCTGCTCGATCTGGCGCTTGGCTTCAGCTTTCGATGGTACCAGCTTGGCCAAGACTAAAAGGTCTACCAGTTTATTCTTGCGGTTGCTGACAGGGACTTCTGGCATGTCTTCCGGCGCCTGATGATCCTTAAACAAACGGTCAAAATGCTCTTCTGCCTTGTTGGCATCTTGGATGGAGTGCCAAGTGGAGACGATCTCACGTGCCAAACGGCGTTTAAAGCCAACCGGATTGACGCCCTCTTCCAAGCGTCCGGCAATCACGTCAATTTCTTCGCCCGAGATGTTGGTGCAAAGCTCCAGTCCATCTAAGATGACGCCATCCGGCCAGCTCATAACCTTGCCAAACATGTCTTCCGGCGAATCATCCAGCGTAATCATGTTGCCTTCGCTCTTGCCCATCTTTTTGCCTTCCGGGTCTGTCAGAAGCTTGATGGCCATTACGAACTTTTCCTTGTGCTTCAAGTCTTTCATCAAATCACGCCCGGCCAACATATTGAATGTCTGGTCATTGCCACCGAGTTCGATATCAACATCCATGGCCACCGAATCATAGCCCTGCATTAGAGGATACAGAAACTCGTGCACGAAAATCGGACGTGGCGAATGGATCTCGCTGGCCATTTCAGTCGTATATTCGCGGCCGCACTCTTTGCATTTCCATGTCAGGTCGTCAATACTGGAAAGCACTACCTTCTTGCCACGCTCGTCAGTCACGGTCTGTTGGATCTCGGCTGACATTAAATTTTCATTGTGGCACTTGGGACAAATCGAGCGCCAGGACATCCGACGACGGAACATATCGCGCTCAAGCATCTGCTGGACAGTAAAATGGGAGGATAGTTCCAAAACTTCGGCAAAACTCAACTTGCCCAACCATTCACTGTTGTATTTGATCTCAATCGGATTACCAGTTGCCTTGCCATCCATGTCCAAGATCTTGGAGGCCTGCACGCTATAGTTCTTGCAGTTCTCCATTACCTGTTCGTGCGTCAAGGGTTTGCGGGCAGCGCCCTTATCAGTCGGATCGCCAATCATGGCCGTAAAATCCCCGATGAGCATTATGCAGCGATGTCCCATCTCCTGGAGTTCTTTTAGTTTACGCAGGGCAATAGCATGGCCCAAATGCAACGATGGCCCTGTTGGGTCTATGCCAAGATAAGCCGTCAGCCGTTTACCGGACGTCAAAGCAGCCGCAAACGCCTCTTTGTTCGGGTAAACATTTTCAACGGCTCTTTCCAGGAAATTGGTGACCGATTGTTCATCGGTTTTAATGTTAGGCATAGCCCAAATATTAGCCAAAAAGCGATAAAAAGACAAATGCCGACGTTGAATGCTATAATTTGTCTGTATGAAACTCCATCGTTGGTTTTTTGCATTGGCCATAGCCCTTGCCCCTTTGAGCGCCTATGCCGCTGATTACGATATCCAAATACCTTCGGGTGGGATCACCGTTGACCATACGCCAATCATGCTTGGCCAGACCGCCAAAATTTATGTGACAGTCAACAACCTGGGAAACAAAGATACCGAGGGCACTTCTATCTTTATGGATAATGGGACGAATATCGGCATGAAGGCTATTTCAGCCAAAGCTAGTGGCCGGCCTGAAGAAATATGGCAAATTTGGAAACCAACTGCCGTCGGCAGCCATATCATCAAAGTTAAGCTCGTGCCGGATGAAAGTATTTTTGACCCATCGCCTGAAAATAACGAGGCTCAAATAACTGTTTTCGTAGACAAGGACACTGATGGCGATGGTATTGGCGATTCAGTTGACCCGGACATTGACGGTGATGGCGTGCCAAACGCCCAAGACCAATTCCCGACTGACCCAAAAATGTCCAAGGATACTGACGGTGATGGCATTGATGACAGCGTGGACACTGACATTGATAATGATGGTTTGTATAACTGGGAAGAAAGGACGATTGGGACTGACCCAACCAAATACGATACTGATGGAGATGGCTATAGCGATAAAGAAGATGCTTATCCCCTGGACCCTAAGCGCTGGAAAAAAGAAGTCCCGGTAACTCAGACGCCAAACAATAATCAGGCTGGCACGGCTTCGGTTGTCACGGCCGTGGCCACCAACCAGACGCCAAGCGCAGACAGTCCCACCACTGACGCGACCAAGGATATGAAGCTCGCAGGCGATCTATCGGCTTCAACCTCAAATTTGATGGCACCATCTTCGACAGTTGAGATTCTCACTCCAACATCAACCCAGGAAGTCACGACAACCGAAGAGAACTACTTGCCAACCACAACCAGCCAAGACAATACAAAGAAGACAGCCACCAAAGAAACTAAAGATGGTTTTTGGAACTTAAGCACTGGCCTCTGGGGCTTTGCCATCTTCTGCGGGCTGATTGCCGGTCTATTTACCTGGTTAGCCAAAAGAAAAAGTTTGGGACAGTAAATCAAAATATATCCATAAAAAACCGCCCGGTAGTTCCGGACGTGAGGTTAGCGGTCGCTTTTAGCAGATCAACCGCTTCTGTTTCTTGAGGATTCCGGACAGTATCTCCCGATAGCGTTCGATCTCCGGCATCTTCTTCTCTTGCGTCACGGCGAGTGCGACCTCGTGCAAGAGTGCTTCGTGCTCCTCAGCAGGAATCTGGCTCAAGAGCCAAGCCAGCTCGGACTGATGCTCAGGTGATTCCTGGACAGCCGTCCACTTGTCCTGGCTCACGACAGGTTCGTCTGAGATGTAATGCCTACTGCGCATCCGCTTGAGGACACCATGCAGGTCCTCCTTCAGTCTTGCGATTTGGGCACGCAAGCTAGTAATCTCACTCTTGAACTCATCTGCAGTCACCTTGTCGCTGCCCTGGCTTGCGGGGTCATTCGATACGCCGCGGAAATGCGATTCCGGCGGCAGGAGCTCCTTCATCAGGAATTCCATGGTCGGGTCGGCGGTCACTTCCTGGCTTTCGTCCTGAAAGAAACCTTCGATAGCCTGGTTGATGAGCTCATCGACCGGGATACTTGGGGGCCGCTCGACTGAGAATCGATCGATGAGGCGGCTATAACAGTCGAATATCAGCCGTCGATAGAGCGCGTTCATGTCGGTGACTTGGCCGCCGGTCCTGACGGTGACCAAATTCCACAAGAACGCTTCGTAGAGAGTTCCCAGCAGCAATTGGTAGGGCTGGATCCTGGCGTAAAAGGTTGACTTGCGCTTGGCAACTGGAATGCTGGCAAGCGAGAGCTGCCAAAGCGCGTCAGCCAAGGCGTCCAAGCCTTCTATCTTAAGCAGCTTGCCCGACAGCCAGGCGGCAGTCTTATCCGGAAGGCATGTTCCCAGCGCCCGCAGGGCAGCTTGGATTTCTGCCTCTCCGACTTCACCTCGGTCAGTCAGTGAAATCTTGCGCCGCTCAAAGCACTTGAAAACAACATTGAGGCCAAAGCCAACGCGCTTATCGAGGGCGCGAGCCAAAGCCTCAGCCAAAGCCAACACTTGGAACTTGCTCATTGTGGGTCCTTTCTGTCGAGTGTCCGATTGCTTTATATAGCAAACAAAAGCCTTAAAAGTCAAGGTTCCATGCATTCTCTCGTTAGGGGAAGGCTTGCCACAAACCAGTCAATATGATGACATCAAGGCAGGGAGGTTTGCCATGAATTTTTCGCACCTTCAAATCGTTGACATTTCCGATCAGGTGCTGGCCCAGGCCCTGCAAAATAGCAAGGACGCGTTCGCGCTTTTTGATCATTTGGCCAAGATCGCTCAGCCGAACAATTGCGAGAGCGTGATTCTTCGCTTTCTGACCCGTGTAGCTCTTCGCTCTTCCGTAGATCAAGATCTCCGCTCTTGGGTCAAAGGCGACCTGCGCGTGGAGATCCGGCCTCTCGGGCCTTTCTTGTGCGAAATCAAATTGCTGCGCCGCCAATCAGAAACTGTTGCTTACAGGGCGGTGAAACGCGTAAAGCTGAATGCCAGCATCCGCAAATTCCATGAGCACGGTATGAATCTCAAACGCATGTTGCCATTCGAGCTCGTCCAGGCAGAGCGAAGCCTGTTGGTATTCGAGGCCAAAGCCGAAATCCGCCGCAATAGTGTCCCGCCTCGCGCCTTTGCCAGGGCAGAAAAGAAAGCGACGGCCATAGTCATACCCAAATCGCCTCCGGTTCCCAGGGATCTTGCTCCGACCCTGCTCGAGAGTGAAAGCCAGAGCTTTCCCGACGAAACGCCGACCACTGTGAGGGTAAAGTCCCTGGGCCAACCTGCGCCAATAGTCGTGACCAAGGCTGAGCAAAGCTCGACTGAAGCCACCGAGGCCAACGTGCTCACAGCCGACGACATTGATGACGTTGACGACGTTGATAACAATTGGAGCTAGCCCTTTCACCAAGATCTACAAAAACGCCCGGTAATCACCGAGCGTATTTTTTATGCTTTCATCCTCTCCTCTAATGCTTTCAGTTTGGCTTTTGCTTCTTCTAACTTATTCTTCATGTCATTAACCACTTTCTCCGGGGCTTTTGATACAAACTCCTTGTTCTTGAGTTTAGCCTCAGTTGATTTGATGTAAGGTTTCAATTGTTCAATCTCTTTTTGGATCTTTTCTCCTTCTTTTGCAACATCAATGCCACTCGCGAGGTTAAGACCAACAGTGGTTTTGCCCGAAACAGTCGTTGGCCAACCCTTGGCAACTTCACTAACAAACTCAACTTCTTCGAGACGCGCGAGTTGCTTGACGATTGCGATGTTTTCTTCAATTAATTTTTGTGTCTCTTTATCAACCACCATCGCGACTTTAATAAACGCTGCCGGCTCGACGCTCTGCTCAGCCCGCATGCGACGGAGGTCAGTGATTAAATTTTTGATGACTTCAAATTCTTTTTCACCCTTTCCATCATTCTCATATGAGGATTTAGGCCAGGACGTGACCAATAGTTGTTGGGGGTACCCGATCAAAGACCAAATATATTCAGTTACAAATGGCATGAAGGGGTGCCACAACGGCAACAGACGCGAAAGGATGTGCCAGAGAATAGCATCTTTTCCTTTTTCAACTTTGGAGATCTCTAAATACCAATCAGCAAAATCTCCCCAAGTAAAATCGCGTAGCAATTCGCCGGCTTGTGAGAATTGATAGTCTCCAATCAACTTAGTAACTCTATCCTGCACTCCGTAATATCTTGAGAGGATCCAGCGGTCAGCCAATGTTGATCCCTCCGCCGAGCTGAGCTCGTCTTCCCCCCTTATTAAGGGGGGGTGGGGGGATCTGGTTGTCGTCAGTACAAACCTCGAAATATTCCACAACTTATTCGTGAAGTTCCTAAAGTCTTTAATCTTATCCTCCGACAGCTTCTGGTCCATGCCTGGCGAAGTGCCCATGACAAGCGAGAGGCGCACGGCATCAGTCCCGTATTTTGGGATGAGATCAAGCGGGTCTAAAACATTGCCAATTGATTTGGACATCTTGCGGCCTTTTTCATCGCGCACCAGGCCATGCAAATAAACATCTTTGAATGGAATCTCGCCCAAAACATAGGTCGACATCAAAATCATGCGTGCCACCCAGAAGAAAAGAATGTCATAACCGGTTTCTAGCACGTCCGTTGGATGGTATTCGCGTTCTTTTGCCCATTTTTCCTTGTCTGGCCAGCCTAAAGTCGAAAAAGTCCAAAGCCCGGATGAAAACCAAGTGTCCAAAGTATCAGGATCGCGAGTCCAGCCTTCACCAGGCTGATCATTGCTGACTTTGGTTTCGTCGCCTTTATACCAAACCGGAATTTGATGCCCAAACCAAATCTGGCGCGAAATGCACCAGTCGCGCAAATTATTTACCCAATGAAAATATATTTTCTCAAAATTATCGGGGAGAATTTTTATCTGCTTAGACTCAACCGCATAACTCATCAAATCTTTGAGAGTTGTTTCGTCCCCTTTCTTCCATTTGCCGAGAGTATTGTTGCGTAATTTGAAATTTTTATTCACGCGCACAAACCATTGGCGCATTGGAAGCTGTTCAACCGGCGATTCGCCGCGCTGGGCAATCAGCAAACTTTGCGGCACTGTTTCTTTTTTCTGGACACAGCCTTGTTTTTCGAGTATCTCTACAATTTTCTTGCGTGCTTCAATCGTGGTCAGCCCCTCAAAATCTTTTCCGGCTTCAGCAGTCATCTTCCCGTCTTGCCCGATGACCTGCACCATAGGCAAAACATGCTGTTCGGCCAGATCAGCATCAATAAGTGAATGCGCGGGAGTGACGCCAAGTGCGCCGGTGCCGAACTTGGGATCCACTTCAGCATCAGCAATTACTTTGAGCGTGATTTGCTTGCCGCAAAAATTCGCTTTCAAAGTTTTACCTACAAATTTCTTATAACGCTTGTCATCCGGATGGACGGCTACGCCTGTATCGCCGAACTTGGTTTCAGGACGAGTGGTCGAAATAGCAATCGGAAAATCTTTATCATAAGTAAAAGTCACTAGCTCGGCCTGAGTATCTTTATGATCAACTTCGTCATCAGACAGTGTTGTTTGGAAAGTTGGATCCCAATTAACCACGCGGTAACCGCGTTCAATCAAGCCATCTTCAAACATCATTTTAAAGACAGTATTCACTGCGAGGTTTCTTTCTGCATCCAAAGTATATTTCTCGCGCTTCCAATCCATGGATGATCCCATGCGTTTACACTGCTCGACGATGGTGTCGCGTGATTGCTGGGCAAAATCACGCACGCGTTCCAAAAATTTCTCACGGCCTAATTCCTGACGCGGATCTTTAAAACCTTCTTTAATCAAAAGCTGTTCGACTTTAACTTGAGTCGCAAGCGCCGCGTGGTCCGTGCCAGGCACCCAATAAGTCTTTTTGCCGAGCATGCGATGGAACCGGATCAAAAGATCTTCGATAGCCAGCATCTTGGCATGTCCCAAATGCAAAGTCCCTGTCCGGTTAGGCGGAGGCAAAACAATGCAATAAGGCTTCGCACCCTTATAACGCGGGTCGAGCTCTGCCAGCTTATCCGGGTCAAAAGCGCCGGATTCTTCCCATTGCTTGAAGATATCAGCTTCTACGGCCGCGGCATCATATGCCTTTGGCAGGTCTTTCATGTCCATAATGAGCTGATATTACTGAAAAAGATGCTTCTAAGCAAGCTTTGCGTAAAACAAAACCCGCCTCGATGCTCGACTTTATCTGTCGAATGCCGAGGCGGGCTGCGTGTAGCGAGATTGCTATAGCGCAGTGTGTTAAGTTGTTACGAATGTACATTGTGGATTCCATCTCAGGCAGCACAGCGCTGTAGGATGGTTTCGGAACAGGCGAACTGATCGACCTCTCCGCAGCTCATCCCGTTGCGTGGACCAGTGGAGGGCGTGCCCTTGCTCTTGTGTGCGCAAGCACGTTCGTGGTTAAGCCGTGCAGCCTTACGCTGCTTGGCCGCGCTCTTGCGAGCTTGCGCCGGGGTCTGGGCAACCTTCTCCCCGTTCGTGGTGGAGGCAGCGGCTTCATGCCGCGCCTTCCAGGTTTCTGCCATCATGCGTAGCTTTCGTGACCGTTTCATGTTCCCTATCTCCCCCGCTTAATGCGGATGGCCAGCACGAGTTATGCTGAGCCTAATCCGGTATTGCAAACCAGAAGGCCTGAAACACCAGATTAGACTCAACAAAGCTATTTTTAAGCACGGTTTGGGACTTTAAAGAACAAATAAATATAGCACAAAATACGTCTTTTGTCAAGCCCTTCAACCCCTGTCTTAAGCCAAATTTTACACATTTTAACTATCAACAAACGTGGCTAAAATATGCTATAATATTGGCCATGCCTGTTGGTAACCACAGCGCACCTTGGTCAAAAGATGCTGAAGAAATACTTGAAGATTTCCATACATCGCTCAAAGGCTTAACCAGCCAAGAGGCTGAACAGCGTCTTAAACAACACGGACCGAACGAAATCCAGGGGGAAAAGAATATTCCCGGCTGGCTAATTTTTGTTAGGCAGTTCAAAAGTCCGCTCGTGCTGATCCTGATCTTTGCGAGCGTGGTTTCTTATTTCTTGGGCGAAGCCCGCCAGGTCATCATCATCCTGGCAATGGTTGGCATGAGCAGTGTCCTGGCTTTTACCCAGGAATACCGCAGTGAACGGGCTTTGCGCTTGCTCCGCAAAAAACTCACACGCTATGCAACCGTGTTCCGGAACGGACGTCCGCAGACAATTGATGCCCGCGACCTGGTGGTTGGAGATTTGGTGGCACTTGAATTGGGCAGTGTTACGGCTGCTGATTTGCGTATCGTTAAAATCGAAGACTTGGAAATCGATGAATCGATTTTAACCGGCGAGTCAGTACCGGTCGCTAAATCAATCGAAGCCTTGGGCGGACGCAAACTCACACCCCAAGAACAGGTCAACATGGCTTTCATGGGCACGCATGTGGTGCAAGGCTCAGGCCTGGGCGTAGTGGTGGGTGTTGGCAAGAACACTGAAATGGGAAGGACGGCCGCCTTACTTTCGATAAGAACAGAGGAGACTGATTTCCAAAAAGGAGTCAGATCATTCAGTAACTTTTTATTAAAGGTTACTATTGGCCTGATCCTCGTGGCTGCGATTGGCATGGGTTTGATCCGAGGCAATTGGATTGAATCATTATTGTTTGCTTTGGCTTTGGCAGTCGGGCTTTCACCAGAACTTTTTCCCATGATTGTGACTATCAACCTGTCACGCGGCGCCATCCACATGAGCCACAAGCAGGTGCTGGTCAAAAAATTGATTGCTATCGAAGACCTGGGAAATGCTGACGTATTCTGTACTGACAAAACAGGGACTTTGACTGTCGGCAAAATCCGCGTGCGCCATTCCATTGATGCCCAAGGCAAACCCGACAAGTCTCCCTTGGCCTTTGCTGCCCATTGCCTAGCCTTTGATTCCAGCGGGCGAGCCACTAACTCCATTGACCAGGCTATTTTTGAAGGGGCCAGGCATGAAGCCATCCCAACCACCCTCAAAGGGGCAAAGGTCTATGACATTGTTTCTTTTGATTTCACCCGTCGGCGCATGAGCTGCATCATGGGGCATACCCGCGGAGATCGTTGCATGGTGGTCAAAGGCGCTGTGACTGAAGTTTTAAAGGTATGTTCGCACCATTGGTCTAACCGTCATCAAGGCGTTAAGCCTTTGAGTTCGCAGGAACGGCTGAAACTGAAGAATCTGTCAGACAGCTACCAAGACCAAGGTTATCGCATGATTGCCGTTGCCCGCCGGACGATTGGCATTAAAGACCACTATTCCCCCAAGGATGAGAAGGGTCTTGAACTACTCGGCTTCATCCTCTTAAGCGATGCTCCCAAACAAACTGCCAAGGCAGCCCTGGCCGCACTCCAAAAACTTAATGTGCGCATCAATATCCTGACCGGTGACAGTGAACGCATTACGCGCCATGTGGCCAACCAATTAGGTTTTGCCATAACCGGACTGATCAATGGCAACCGCCTTGAAAACATGGATGAGGCGCAACTCGAAAAGGCCGTTGAGAATGCCAATGTCTTTACAGGCATTACGCCTTCTCAAAAATTACGCATCATCCAGGCACTTAAACGACGTGGGCATACTGTCGGCTTTATGGGTGATGGCGTTAATGACGCACCATCACTGCGAGCGGCTGATGTAGGCATCTCTTTTGACAATGCTATTGATGTGGCCAAAGAAGCAGCTGACGTCATAATGCTAAAAAAGAATTTATCTGTCTTGGCTGACGGTATTCGCGAAGGCCGTAGGACTTTTGCCAATACGCAGACTTATATCAATACAACTATCAGTTCCAACTTCGGCAACATGCTGTCTTTGGCCGGAGCTGCACTTTTCCTGCCCTTTTTACCGATGTTACCGGCCCAAATCTTGTTGCTCAACTTGCTGAGCGATATGCCCATGCTGGGAATTTCCTCAGATCGGGTTTCTGACGAAGACCTGGCTAAGCCCCATAAATGGAGCGTCTCACATATTTCAAATTTTATGTGGTTCTTTGGCCTGATCTCCAGTCTGGCTGACTTTGCCACTTTTGGCCTCATGTATTTCATTGTCCATGCCAATGTTCCCCTTTTCCGCAGCGGCTGGTTTGTTGAATCATTGATTACTGAGGTTGTTGTCATCCTGCTCCTGCGTTCCAGGCGGACATTATTGACCAACTTGCCAAGTAAAATCTTAACCTTGATGTGCCTAGTCTCCATTGGGATCGCGCTTTTGGTAGTTAACACTTCTTTGGGCGATAGCCTCGAATTCTTGCCATTAAACCTTAAAGTTATTGGCTATATCCTTTTGATTGTCCTGGGTTACGGGCTTTTTGTAGAGATGGGCAAACGTGTCTTTTATAGGTTTATAGACAAGACAGTATCCCCCTCTAACTCCCCCTTAACTTAAGGGGGAGAAAAGCAATCAACCTAGCCACTCTTTTTGTCAGGCCTTTTTGACAAGATAATTGGCTAAGATTAAAGCCAGAGTTAATAACATGTCAAAGGATTGACATATCTCTAAAGTTACGGTAAGTTATCCAATTCCCTAAAATTTTCAATGCGCCTAAGGTTAAGCCGCAGAGACCGAGGGAATGGATAAATACATGGCCTGGCAAATATTCCAACAAGCAACCGAAACTGTGAAGCGCGCCAAACGCACTCTGGTTTTGGCTCCAGAAAATCCCACCCAAGACACCATGGCTACCATGGCTGCAGTTTTGTCGTACCTGACAGCCCACCAAATCCCAGCTGACGGCATCATCCCACAAATCAATCTTGAAAAGATTCCTGCCTTCTTGCCTTCGCATGACAAGATCCAGCCTCGCCTGTCAGCTTTGCGCGACCTGAAAATCAAACTTGACGTTAGCCAGACGCCTGTCCATGAATTGGTTTACGATGTCAAAGACGGCAAACTGGAAATTTTACTCACGCCCAAATCAGGCGAATGGCAAACCAAAGACATTTCTCTCCACCCGGGCGAAGACCGTTACGAAGCCATTGTTGCTATCGGCTTCCCTGATAGGCAAACCCTAAACGCTGTTTTCCGTGAACCGGCTGATTTTATGCATCGCTTGCCAATCATCAACCTTGACCATGATGCCAAAAACGAGCACTGGGCACCCATCAATTTGGTTGACCTTTCAGCCACATCCAATTCTGAAATGGCCTTGGGTTGGTTTGAAGATTGGGATAATAAAAAAATCGATGATCAAATTGCCACTGCCCTGCTCGCCGGATTGATTGCCAACACCAATTCCTTCCGTTCATCAAAAGTCACACCCAGCACTTTGGAAAAAGCTGCCAGGTTGATTACCTTGGGCGCTGACAGGGAAAACATTGTGCACGGGCTCTGGCGCACGCGCCAAGTCAACACACTCAAGCTCTGGGGACGCGCTTTGGCCAGGCTGGAGCATGACCGTTCACGCGGCTTGGTTTGGACTACCCTTTCACGCCAAGATATTTTGGACAGCGGAACAACCGAAGCCCGCTTGGATGAGCTGGTAAATGAATTAATCGCTTTTGTGCCGGATGCCAAGGTCACGGCTGTTTTTGTTGAACATGACGCTTATACGACTCGCTTGGCCCTCTTTGCCCAACCGCCTTATGCTGCCAATGTCATCGGCCGTCCGCTTGGCCTCGACGGGTCCCACTTGCGCGCCAGCGGCGCCATTGCCAAGCCACTCTTGGAGGCCAAGGACCATGCGATTGAGTCGCTAAGACAATCGCTGTCGTAAAGCCTCTTCCATTACAACAGCTGCAGACACTGAAACATTCAAAGATTGTATAAAGCCGCGCATGGGAATAGTCACTATTTCATCAGCGGCTTTTAAGAACTCGGGTGATACACCCGATTTTTCGTTGCCCACAACAATCGCTGACGGCTTGGTCCAATCAAAATCCCATTGAGGCTTTCCGCCGGACACAAGGGCTGTGACGCGGATCGATAAGTTCCGCTTTTTCAAATCCTTAACGCAAGCTGCTACGCTTTCCCATTTCTTGATATCCAACCATTTGACGGCTGACATGGCCGTATCAACCAACTCTGCCAACCGCGGGGGTTTAGAGTCAGAATAAACTAGGTGGACTGTCTGGATGCCAACTGCCTCACAAGTCCGGAGTATGGCGCCGATATTATGCGGGTCATCAATCTGCTCCAAAACCATTTCCAAATCCTGCCAACGTTGTGATTTAACGTGGTCTATCCTCTCTTGCCGGTCGCCAGGTATGCTTGAAACACGAGGCTGGTTGGTGCGGGGTGACATGGTTTGATTATAACAAAAAAGGATGGAAGGTGAGATCTCGAACGGCATCCTCGCCAGAACCCGTTCGTAGAACTCGCCTACCATCCCTTAGTCCACAGGATACCAAAAAGGGACAGATTTTAAAAGACCCGTCAATCTCCTTACCCTCTACGGCCGCTCGCTGGCCGGAAAAACAGCTTTAATTGAGGCTGGAGGGCTGTTTTGGGCTTGCTGCCTGGCCGACATCTGTTGGACCTGGTTTTCCAAGGCATTCAACCTGCTTTCAATAGATTGCATCTTATCCAATAGCAAATTGGTGGATTGGGCTGTACGCACATCATCGCGATTCTGGTTAGCGGCGTTAACCGAAGAAAAAGCCACGGCACCAGTCAAGACTACTGCCAAACCGGCAATGATAGCCGCTGTCCAGACATGCGATATGCCACGCGCCACATGCATGATGTGGTGGTCGCGGATAGAGGTCACGGCTCCGATATACCTTACTTTGCAAACTTCGCCGCAATGCGAATGTCCGCACGGGCCAGGCGCCGGGCTATTGGCCGCTTTCCTTGTCTTGATAACGCGGCCCTTTGGTTTGAGATCTTTCATAAAAAGCGGTTTGATTATACCACGAGTTCAAATGCTTGAATATCCACAATGTAAAATGAATAAACCCAAAGATTGACAAGCCTGTCTAGCGCCAGTAGTATAGGGGTCGACTTGGACGTTTAGCTCAGTTGGTTAGAGCGTTCGATTCACATTCGAAAGGTCGCAGGTTCGAATCCTGCAACGTCCACCATATAAAGACGCCTCCGGGCGTCTTTATTTATGCTTCGGTGTATAAACGTCAAAATATTTTTCTATGACAAGGCCTTGGTACCAGGCTTCGGACGTAACTTCTAACATGCCCGATACGTCCAACCTGTCAGGAATACCAGCCAGCATGGCCAGGGCATTAGCAAAGCGAATGTAGTTAATGACATTCAAGGTATTGGCCTTAGCATGGACATCCAATTCTTGGCCGTGCTTAATGATTAAGGCCGACCGTTTGAGCAACTTGAAATTAAGGTCTGGCGGCGAAAGCGCATCCATTAAAAATGGTTGCCACTCTTTGTCCTCATTCAAAATAAAAAGCACATTGCCCCCGCCAGCCATATCAATAATTTCTCCAGTATCAACCGAGTAGCGCATGGCCTGCCTGACATATTGGCCCAGAGATTTTCTTAATGTTTGATCTAATTTAAGCCTGGCGACCACTTCGCGCAAAGACGGATAAATGAAAAGGATAATTTTTTCCCGTGATGGTAAATCAACCGGCCCGATGGCTTCAGGCCCGGCTAGCAGACGATGGCCTTCGGCATAATATTCGGGCAAGATTGTCTTATTCAGCTCGGCATAACTGGAGTAGATGTTGACACGATCAGTTTTCGGCAGGTCGATGCGGCGTTGCAACGTACAAAGTAGGTGCATGACTTCAGGTACCACGAGTTTTTTGGGAATGTCCAAATTCCTGTCATGCATGACGCCCAAAACTACTTCCTCGGCCAAAGGCATTTCTTTAACAGCCACTAATTCCAAAGGTACTGACCCGGATGGAAAATAAGATTGCAGGATCTTAAGTCGCTGGTTATGTTCTTCTGCCTTTGCCTGCAACTTCTTGACGGCTGCTTCGATTGCCTCTACCCCGCGGGTTTGGGCATAGAGCACCGGCAAACTTTCAATGAAGTCAACCTTCAAGACGTAGTTCGGATATCTTAAATCTTCAAAAACAATATGCTCCCCTCCCTTGCCTATTAAGTGGAGGATGTGCGGCAAGACCCGACACTCATCAGAAGCCCGCATGACAAGGGTTCGGCCAAAGTCACTTAAAGCCTGCTGCAAAGTAGCAGGCGTAGGGCGCAAAGACGGCTCCTCGCGCACTGCGTGCGGCAAAGAGGCTACCTTTAGGGTATAAGGCGCGGTCTTGGCTGGCTGCTGGTCCTCGTCCGGCATGCGCACAGTATAACAAAAGCGCCCGCCTTACGGCAGACGCTCTCTTCTGTTTGTTTGTGTACTTACAGTACAGCTTCCTTAGCGGCCTTGGCCACGCGGAATTTGACTACTGTCTTGGCAGCGATCTTGATGGTCGCGCCGGTGGCCGGATTGCGGCCCATGCGAGCAGCGCGCTTAACCTTTACAAACTTGCCGAAACCAGGAAGGACAAACTCTCCGACCTTCTTAACTTCCTTGTAAGCGAGGGTCGCCAAGGCGTCCATGAATTCACCGACCTGCTTCTTAGTAAGGCCCGTCTTGTTGGCGAGCTCGCCCATCATTTGGGACTTGGTCATCTTTGCCATAGTGCAAATGTATGAAAAGAATAAATGATTTAGTTTTGAGTTTTAACTCAATGTGACCAAGTATAATGCGTCCGCGAAACGACTGCAAGACAAAACGCCAATAAAATCAAGGGTAAGACGGCTCACCCTGTGTATAAACCCCATTTTTACTCTTCTATATCAGCCTCTAGATTCTCCTCAATCCCCTCCATTTGATTATAGGCTTGAGTATATTTTTGCGTCAGGGTTAACCTAACCTCTTCCTCAATCTTATTTATCCTTGCCTTTATCTCCGGACTTGCCTGGTATTTATCAACCCCTTTGAGTTCTGGGAACTGACTTTTTGTCGCTTTTACCGCTGCTTTATAGTCCGCCCTTACTTTATCCCTAATCCAGAGCTTACGCCGTGCTTTAAATATCCTATGAATCGGATTCAAGTCAATCTTCCCGCTTTCGGGTACGGCGCTTAAGATATCTAAGGTAGCTAAAGATACCGCCAAATGGAACTTCTCATCACTATAACCTTCAAATATCTCGCGGTATTTCGAATTTATGACACTTGCACTAGTATTACCCCCTCGTTGTTTCTGATATGCAATATTTTCATCACTAAAATTAAAGAGTGGCCTGAGATGATCCCAGGTGAGATCGACGAGTAACCGTTTGACATCTTTCGGTATGTGCATTCCCTTAACTAAGTCCGCTGATTTTACTTCATGCTGTAGAAAATGCACATTCATCCCAAACAAAGACTTGATCTGTTCGCCGGTCAATCCTTCTTTCAACAGAATGTCATATAGACGGCGTGCATCTTTTTGCAGGGGTGAATCTGGCGTCTTCTCTGCAGAGCTCCAAGACAATTCGGATTTAACAAACTTTTCCAGCATGTGCCAGGTCATTTGGCTAATTTTTTCCGGCTCCTTTGGAGGTAGACGAAGTTCAGAAAATTTAAAAGTCCTACCTTCAGGGTTTTTAGCCAAATCATGGACAAGAGCCAAATAACGCATTGTCGCGGGGAATTCTTTTATGGTTCTCCTCACGGACGGTTCAATCTCGATTAATTTTCCCCTTACCGGTTCAGGCAGTCTTGCCAAGGCCTTCTCATCCCCATCATGTTGGATAGCACTCATGACATTGAACATGAGGCGATAATGGCTCTCGACGGTCTCCCCTTCGGTGTGGATCTCCGAATATTGAGGCGTCTTCAACGTCCTTTGGAACCCGGACGTACTGATTTCCGAGGCTATCTGCTTTTTTACATCAAAATCATTCAGCTTTTCCTCGATCGCAAGAAATGGATTGGTAAACCTTTCCGGCATATCAGGCAATCATACCATGCAGGTATTTGTCTCGTCTTTATTTGATGGCCGAAGCAATCGCTCTCACTATTTTACGCACACCATTATCCAAAGCACCGCGAAAGATCGGCCATACTTTTGACCGGCATCTTGCTTTTGACTTCAATCTTGCCTTGAAGTTTTTTGTGGAGCTCGAGCGCTTGCTTGCCAATGGATTTTTGCGTCATATCCGGACACCTTACTCCAAGCATACACCTCATCGCAAATTAAAAAAATAAAAAAGACGCCTCGTCAACTCCTCGACGAAGCGCAGTCCTCACTTTTTTTCATTCATCTCCGACCGCGACTCGCCCTCCCCACTTCCCAACAGCCGGTGGAGTTCCTTGTGGAACAAGCCGTAGGTCGAGAGGAGGAAGATGGCAGCCCCGAATCCGATCAACTCGATGGGCTGGAGGGACGGCTTGCATGCGTACCCCAATCCAAAGGTTGCGGCAAGAATAGCAATGTACACAGCGATTTTCCGTGACGAACTCATGTTCATTTCTTTACCCTTTCGGCATTTCGTTGTTATTAACATATCTATCATTAAAATCGAAAGTTGTCAATAGTCTTGGGTCGAAACATCCGATTCCGGCGTTTCGGGTTACAAGTTACGGGTAAAAAAAGAGCGCACCCGGCTCGACACGATGTCAGAGCGCGAATGCGCGAGAAGCAATTCTTTTTACGGGCTGGGCGGCTGTGGAATGGCTCGGCGCCGCTTGACCGTGGGGTCAACGATCTCCTGGCCCTGCGTTTGGTCCATGCGTTCAAGGAACTCGGGTCGCGTTTCCATTTTCTCATCTGCCTTCTGCGCCGCGGCTTGCGCTTTTTGGATCCGCTCCCTGAGCGGCAAATCACTGGCAAGAATGCAGTCGGCCAATTCATCGGCGCTCTGCGCTTGGGCGCGGGCAAGCTGGAGACAGAGCTTGACGTTGTCTTCGCTGAAAGGCCTTCGAGTCGGGACGACGGTTGCATCCTCATCTCTCGGTCCAGGCTTGCCGTCGAGCCCAAAAGCCTGTTCTCGAGTGATGGGCTTTACTGGCTGCTGAGAAGACGTCGCCGAGCAGCCAATTGATATGGTGAAAATCAGACAAATCAACATTCGGTACATAGCAACCTCCTTGTGGGCAATCACTTCTTGCCCTGTTCATCCGCGGTTTGAGGCGACGCAGGATCAGCCTTCTTCTCGAGACTTTTCGCGATCTTGGATACGTCAACCGCAATCATTGTCAGAAGGCTCATACCAATCATGATCGAATATACGATCAGGGACTCGTAAGTTGTAAGTTTAGGACCCCAGACGCACATGGTGAAAGCTGACAAACCGTAAAGAAGCGTGCCTACCCCAATGATAGCTGACTTCATGATCTTTTTCCTTTTTTCGGAACACGGCTCTCCCAGCCGCCGGGGTACGAATTAACGCTGTTCTCTTATCAAAATTTTGATTAAATGTCAATGATTGAAAATTCAAAAATCCCGCTTACGCGAGATTTTTGTCTGGTCGGGGATGCGGGACTTGAACCCGCGGCCTCTTGCACCCCATGCAAGCGCGCTAGCCAACTGCGCCAATCCCCGACTAAAGCTTTAACCAATAAATGCCGGATAGTTATCTCATATTTCCAACCAGATGGCAAGACTGGATTTTTGCATTCTGTGGCTTGACTTTCACCTAAATTATGTTATGTTCACTTAGCTAGTTAATCTGCTCGTCGACAACATGATTGGAGGTTGGTCATGCATAAGCCCATGTCTTTGGTTGTATTCGCAACATTCATCTGTGCCCTCTTGGTTGGCTGCGGCGGAGGTGGCGACAACGTCATTGCACCACCCGCCCAAGATGCCTCTCCTACTCAGGATGTTTCTCCCGCTCAGGATGTTGCTGCAGAAACCGACTGCACTCCCGGCGCCAAACAATGCAATGGCCTGATCCCACAAATCTGCGACGCGAATGGCGCGTGGCAGGATGGGACAGCTTGCCAGTATGCCTGCGCGAATGGCGCTTGCACCGGAACGTGCGCACCTGGATCAAAGCAATGCAAAGGCAAGACGCCACAAACGTGCGACACCAATGCCACCTGGCTGGACGGGACAACTTGTCAGTACGTCTGCCAGAACGGCGCCTGTGTCGGAGAATGCACACCGGAAAGTAAAAAGTGCAACGGACAAATACCGCAGACCTGCGACGCGAACGGCGCGTGGCAGAACGGAGCAGGTTGTCCGTTCATCTGCCAAGACGGAGCTTGTCTGGGTGCGTGTGCTCCGGGCAGCAAGCAGTGCGACGGACAAATACCGCAGACCTGCGACGCGAACGGCGCGTGGCAGGATGGGACAGCTTGCCAGTATGCCTGCGCGAGTGGAGTCTGCGCCGGGACATGCATGCCCGGATCAAAGCAATGCGACGGCAATACGCCACAAATGTGCGATACGAATGGAGAATGGCAAAGCACAGCCGCTTGTTCGGGAGAGATGTCAGCCTGCTGCAAGGGCGATTGTGTCGCCATGGCTGCAACAATCTCCGTCGGGCAAAAACATACATGCGCGATCAAGACCGACGGCACACTCTGGTGCTGGGGAAACAACAACTACGGCGAGGTAGGCAATGGATTGATTGGCCAAATCGTACCAACACCAACGTTAGTGCAAGGTCTTGGTTCAGATGTCCTGAAGGTATCCGCTGGCGGATATGGCACCTGCGCGATCAAGACCGACGGTACGCTCTGGTGCTGGGGTGCGAATGATTCGGGTCAACTCGGTATCGGCACAACAGACGGAGAGACTTGTTTTGACCGGACTTGTAAGCCCTTGCCGCAAAAGATCGACTCCTTCGGCACAGATGTCGTCGAGGTTTCGGTTGGCAACAACTTTAGTTGTGCGATCAAGACCGACGGCACGCTCTGGTGCTGGGGATGGAACTCTTGGGGACAGGTTGGCACAGGGACACAAACCAACCATGAGCCATCCCCATTGCAAGTAACAGCAATGGGTACCAACGTCGTACAAGTCTCAACAGGCTATGCTCACACATGCGCGGTTAAGACCGACGGTACGCTCTGGTGCTGGGGTCATAATCACGATGGCGAAATCGGGCTCGGATCAATCATCTGGAAATGCAATGGTTGGGGATGCGAATTGATTCCGGTCCAGGTATCAGCCTTAGGATCGAATGTCGCTCAAGCTTTCGCAACGTTCCTTCACACATGCGCGCGCAAGACCGACGGCACTGTCTGGTGCTGGGGCACTAATCCTTATGGCCAGATAGGCGACGGAACCATTGGGGGTGACCCCAAATGCGGTTGCCAGCCTACCCCATCCCAAGTTAGTCTGCTTGGAACGCAGGCCGCCGATCTTTCCGCAGGCATGGGTCACGCTTGCGCACGCAAGAATGATGGCACGCTCTGGTGCTGGGGAAGTGGTGTGGTCGGTGATGGAACTCTTACGGGTGCGCTTACGCCTGTCCAGGTTGCCGTTCTCAACTCAGACGTTGCCGGATTCTCTGCGGGAGGAGATAACAACACCTGCGCGATCAAAACTAATAGCACGCTCTGGTGCTGGGGCGATAACACCGATGGTCAAATTGGTAATGGGACGACGAGTGGACAGACCTGTGGCAGTAATTATTACTGTGAACCATTACCCGTGCAGGCCGACCTAATATGCCAATAGCAGCCCTGGGCTGCTCTCAACCTGCCCGATTCGGCACTAACCGAGTCGGTTTTTTATTTCTACAAAACTAAAACCACCCTGGCGGGTGGTTCAATTTTTGATTGAACTACAGAAAAGTGATCATCTGAAGGAAATACGCCGAAATGAGACATCATGTTCCGACTTTCGTCAGACCGATATGTCGTCGACCTCGGGAATGGTCAGCGTATAGCTGACAGTATCTCCCTAGAAAGGAGGTGATCCATCCACAGCTTCCGCTACGGATGCCTTGTTACGACTTCGTCCCTATCGCTGGTCCTGCCTTAGTTCCCTTATCGGGGCCTTCGGGCATTACCAACTCTCTTGACGTGACGGGCGGTGAGTACAAGACCCGAGAACGTATTCACGGCCGCATTGCTGATCGGCCGTTACTAGCGAATCCGGCTTCATGGGGGCGAATTGCAGCCC